>NZ_JBMKHN010000007.1:0-276461 GCF_049238425.1 Enterobacter cloacae complex sp. IR5401
CGGGTCTTTGAGAATTTTCTCGAGTTCTTTTCTGAAAGTGGCGTTATCAAGAAGATTGGATTTGAGGTCGCGTAATAAATTACGCATGGCCAGCATGGCGCGGAGCTGGGGGATCTGGCGGGCAACCTGTTCAGGTTCGAAATCCTTAATATCGGAGAAATTCAGTTTTATGCTTTCTTCCGAGCCATCCCCGGCCATTGTGTTAGGAACCGTCAGAATCACTTCCGGGTTAAATTCCGAAAGTACGCTGTTGAAGTTATTTTTATTGACGTTGATTTTCTCCCTTTCCGATAATGGGCGATTCTCTTTTCCATTACTGAAATCACCGACGGTGAGGAGTTTAAGTGGCAGTTCGATTTTCTTTTGCGCGCCACCTGTATGCAGAGCCAGCTTTAAGTTTATGCGTGCCTTGGGCACCTCATTCTGGAATGAATCGGCCATAGCAATCCCTTTCTTTAAAAGAAATAAATGTTAAGTGAGTGACGTTTCTTTACAAAGCCATATTAGAGCAAAACCCCATTTAAAATCAACTTTCCAGATCAAAGATCTACAATTAGACCTTTCTTAAGAATATTCCACTAAATCAGTGTACTCATAAATGCCATAGATACATGATACACAGTAAAAATTAACTATTTATTCACATTAATTTGGCAGAAATGACTGCTTTAATTGGAAATATTGAACTTATTGTCCCATGAGGTTGAATAATTGATTTACATCAATGCATTTATTAACACACCCCGTAACAGCGCAGAGAAATATGGCTTTAATTCAATAAATGGCCTGAATATGAAAAAATCCTGTATCGGACAAATTCAATCTTTAAAACAGTAATGACTATACTGCTACAGGAATGGCGAATAAATGACTACGCGTTTTTCGATAAACGGGAGAAAGAATCTCTCTGAAGATATTCATCATGACAATGAGTGATGGGCTGATATGAAGGGGATATTCGGAAATAACCAGGCTGTAAAACTATCAACCCTGAGAGCGGGCGCTTATGCGGTTAATGGATGTTAACCATAATCACGTAGCGCCCTGAGCTCTTTTTAATGCTTTTCAATATACATTGTACGGCTGTACGCAACATCCTCTGGGTTATTTATCGGATAACCTTTAACCCATGGCTTGATGAGACGGCCATTGGTGTACTGATAAATAGGGGCAATTGGTGCTTTCTCGGTGAGGATCTTCTCGGCCATGTTGTAGTCGGCATTACGCGCTTTTTCAGTAGTTTCGAGCGTCGCCTGATGAATAATCTTATCGTAAGCAGGATCGTTGAATCGTGAGATATTCCCGCTGTGGGAGGAGGTCAGCAGCGACAGGAATGTAGACGGCTCATTGTAGTCCCCTACCCACGATGCACGGATGACGTCAAAATTCCCGGTATTGCGGCTGTCGATGTAGGCTTTCCACTCCTGATTCTGCAACTTAACGTCAACACCCAGATTTTTCTTCCACATGGATGCAACGGCAATCGCGATTTTCTGGTGGTTTTCAGACGTGTTATACAGCAGCGTTAATTTTAGCGGACGCTGGGGGCCATAGCCTGCCGCCTGCAACAACGTTTTCGCTTGCGCATTCAGCTCCTGCTGTGACATCTGCTCAAATGGCGAGGTTTCCGGCGTAAAACCCGCAGTGACATCGGGAGTAAAATGCCAGGCCGGTTTCTCGCCGGTCCCCAGGACTTTTTCCGCCATAATACGTCTGTCGATAGTCATGCTGAGCGCGAGACGTACGCGTGCATCCGCGGTTGGGCCTTTTTGCGTATTAAACGCGTAGTAATAGGTCCCAAGCTGTGGCGGTGTATATACCTGTCCCGGAATATCTTTAAGCAGCTTCTGGTACATGTTTTTCGGAAACGATTCTGTAATATCGATATCGCCCGCCAGATAGCGTTTGGTCGCTGAGGACTCCTGGTTGATTGGCACAAAGGTGACTTTTTTAAGCACCGTCCTGGCGTTATCCCAGTAATGTGAATTCGGCTCAACCACCAGTTTTTCATTCACCACGCGATCTTTCAGCACATAAGCACCGTTGCCAATGAGCGCGCCAGGGCGCGTCCATTCCTTACCGCTCTCCACATTGGCCTTTTGAACAGGATAAAACGCGAAGTTAGCCGTCAGATTACTGAACCAGGGTAGCGGTTTGTCCAGCTGCACGCGCAGAGTTTTAGCATCGACCGCCGTCACGCCGAGCGTATCCGGAGCAGCTTTGCCGTCGATGATGGACTGGGCATTGTTAATGCCCGCCAGCGCCGCAAACCAGGCGAAAGGTGACGTTGTTTTAGGATCAACCAGACGACGCCAGCTATAGACAAAATCTTGTGCCGTCACTGGGGTACCGTCAGACCACTTAGCGTTATCCCGCAGCGTGAACGTCCAGACGCGGTTGTCATTGCTCTGCCAGCGCGTCGCCACGCCGGGAACTAACTCCCCTTTTTCGTTCTGATTTACCAGCCCTTCATAGAGGTCGCGAATCACCTGTATCTCGGGCAATCCCACCGCTTTTGCCGGATCGAGCGAAGCGGGCTCATCTTTGATATGTCGAACCAGCTCCTGCTTTTGCGCCAGAACCGTTCCTTCGGGAACCTCCGCGGCATATGAAAGTGAAGAAAGCCCGCACAGCCACAGCGCAGTACAAAGAAGCGAAACAGGATGCTTCATACGATCCCCTTAATGATGTCAGGTAACAGGCAGATGCGTAATTATTTGTTTCGAAACGGAGAAATGCAAATGCTTCCTCTGGAAAGTTGATGTCAGGCAATTTTCCACACACACGGAAACTATTTGATTAAGCGCGGCTTTTGCACAACACTGCCAGAAGTGACTTTATCATCAGGGTTTACTATGGCAACTACCCGACCAAGAACGGAACGCGGCGCCTTCCCGCCCGGAACTGAACATTATGGACGCTCATTTTTAGGCGCGCCGCTGATCTGGTTTCCGGCCCCCGAGGCCGATCGCAATAGCGGCTTAATCATTGCAGGCACGCATGGCGATGAAAACTCGTCTGTCGTGACACTCTCGTGCGCGCTACGTACGCTGGCCCCCGATTTACGACGTCATCATGTGATTTTGACCGTCAACCCGGACGGTTGTCAGCTTGGATTGCGGGCGAATGCACGAGGCGTTGACCTGAACAGGAACTTCCCGGCGGCAAACTGGCGCGCCGGTGAAACGGTGTATCGCTGGAACAGTTCGGCGCAGGAGCGAGATGTGGTCCTGCTCACGGGAGACAAACCCGGTTCCGAACCGGAGACTCAGGCGCTATGCCAGCTTATTCATAAGATCCACCCGGCCTGGGTTGTCTCTTTCCACGATCCCCTCGCCTGTATTGAAGATCCTCGTCATACGGCGCTCGGGCAGTGGCTGGCGGATGCGTTTGCTCTACCTCTGGTGAGCAGCGTTGGCTATGAAACACCCGGGTCGTTTGGCAGCTGGTGCGCAGATCTCAGCCTTCACTGTATCACCGCAGAGTTTCCGCCCATCTCCTCGGATGAAGCGAGCGAAAAATACCTGCGGGCGATGACAGATCTCCTGCGCTGGCAGCCTCAAAGATGAAGCACGCCGGAAGTAAAATTCAGCGCGGGTGAGACGTCAACCGCCAGCCAGGTTGGGCCGTCAAGATCGGCAAAACGCACGCTGTTCACCAGCGGGAGCGCAGCGCCGATCGCTCTGGACGTGCACAACATACAGCCCAGCATCAGAGCAAAGCCTTGCGCCTGCGCATCTTGTGCCAGTGCCAGGGCCTCGGTTAATCCACCTGTTTTATCCAGCTTAATGTTCACCATTTCGTAGCGTCCCTTGAGAGCTGACAGGCTCGCACGGGTATGACAGCTTTCATCTGCACAGACGGGAAGCGGATGAATAAAATTCGCCAGCGCGGCATCGTCTCCTGCCGGGAGGGGTTGCTCCAGCATGGCGACGCCCAGATCGGCAAGCAGCTGACAACGGGCTGCCAGCCCTTCGCTGTGCCATGATTCGTTCGCATCGACGATAAGAGTGGCATCAGGCACCGCCGCACGAATGGCGACCATGCGTTCGCTAATCAGACGATCGTCGAGCTTCACCTTTAATAAGGTTGCACCGGTGGCATACAACGCCTGAGCGCTGGCGGCCATTTGCTCTGGTTCACCGATGACCACCGTTTGCGCGGTGACGATCGATTGCGGCAGCGTAACGTCCAGCAGCGCAGGCAGCGGTTTTTGTTGTTTCGCCGCTTCCAGACTCCAGAGTGCGCAGTCAATCGCGTTGCGTGCCGCGCCGGCCGGCAACCGAAACTGAAGAGCCTCACGCGTCAGACCCGCCTGCAACTCGGGCACTACCGTCATAATTTGCGCCATGACTGACGCCAGGCTTTCTCCGTAACGTGGATAAGGGGTGCATTCTCCGACGCCTTTTACGCCGTTCTCTTCACATTCAACCACGACCACGCAGGCCTCATTACGGCTGCCGCGCGAGATCACAAACGGGGTGTGCAATGGCCAGGCTTCTTCATAGACCTTAACGCTTCTCATCACTGACTCCTTGCAGGCCGGAAAGGCAGAAAATTGGTTTGCCGTGCTAACTGCGGATGACATACACTAGCCACGACGTTAACTATTTGTAAACAGGAAGATACCTATGTCACAACTCGTTCATTTCCAGGGCAACCCGGTTGCTGTTGCAGGTTCCATCCCACAGTCTGGCAGCAAAGCACAGCCTTTTACTCTGGTGGCTAAAGATCTGTCTGACGTCACGCTGAGCCAGTTTGCTGGCAAACGTAAAGTCCTGAACATTTTCCCAAGCATCGATACTGGCGTTTGCGCTGCATCAGTGCGTAAATTCAACCAGCTGGCGACCGAAATGGACAACACCGTAGTGCTGTGCATTTCTGCTGATCTGCCGTTTGCCCAGTCCCGCTTCTGCGGCGCTGAAGGCCTGAGCAACGTCATCACCCTTTCCACTCTGCGCAGCCCGGATTTCCTGGAGAAATACGGTGTTGCCATTTCCGAAGGCGCGCTGAAGGGTCTGGCTGCTCGAGCGGTGCTGGTGATCGACGAAAACGACAACGTTGTTTTCAGTGAGCTGGTTAACGAAATCACTACCGAACCGGATTACACCGCTGCACTTGAGGCGCTTAAAGCCTAAACGTAAAAAAGCCTCTGCAAAGAGGCTTTTTTATTTATTCGTCACCCTTCTTCTGATTTAACCCATACTCGCGCAACTTATTCGCAATCGCGGTATGTGACACCCCAAGACGTTTAGCCAGCTTGCGCGTGCTCGGATAGCTGCGATATAGCTGCGTTAACACCGAACGCTCGAAACGGCTGGTGATGTCATCCAGCGAGCCTTCCATTGCCTCTTCGCCTACCGAGACCGTCCCGGCATCGTAATCCGGCAACAGAATATCCTGAGGGCGCAGTTCATACCCTTCAAGCTGAGTTAATGCGCGATAGACCGCATTTTTAAGCTGACGAATATTGCCCGGCCAGCCGTAACGCGTCAGCACGGTGCCCAGGTCGGCAGAGAGCTTCGGACGCGGCACGCCCTGCTCATCGGCAAAACGGGCCACGAACAGTTCTGTCAACGGCATGATGTCCTGTGGGCAATCGCGCAGCGGCGGAATATTGAGCGTCAGAACGTTGAGACGATAGTAGAGATCTTCGCGGAATACCCCTTTCTGCACCAGCTCCACCAGGTTTTTCTGGGTGGCGCAGATGACGCGCACGTCCACGTGAACTTCATGATCTTCCCCCACGCGGCGGAACGTGCCGTCATTGAGGAAACGCAGCAGTTTCGCCTGCATGCGTGGCGACATTTCGCCAATCTCGTCCAGCAGCACCGAGCCGCCATTCGCCTGTTCAAAGAAGCCTTTTTTACCTTCCGGTGCATGCCCGAACAGCTCACTTTCAACGGCATCTTCAGGAATAGAGGCGCAGTTCAGCGCCAGATATGGTTTTGCCGCACGCGGGCTGGCCATGTGCACAGCATGCGCCAGCAGATCTTTCCCCGTACCGGTATCCCCGGTAATCAGCAGCGGCGCCGTAAGAT
The DNA here is from genome assembly GCF_049238425.1 of Enterobacter cloacae complex sp. IR5401. Lineage (NCBI taxonomy): Bacteria > Pseudomonadati > Pseudomonadota > Gammaproteobacteria > Enterobacterales > Enterobacteriaceae > Enterobacter > Enterobacter cloacae complex sp. IR5401. Next base: position 6,042 of record NZ_JBMKHN010000007.1, read on the forward strand.
TTGCCAGCTTGCGCGCCTGGTCGATCACATGACGCATCTTAGGGCTCACCGCAATAATCTGGCTGAATGCGCCGACGTCCTGGCTGGAAAGGTTCTGTAACTGACGCCCCATTCGCACCGTGGAGCGCAGCATGATCACTGCGCCGGTCAGCACCCGCGCGGCATTTTCCCCTTTCAGGTAGACCGGCGTGATCTCCATCAGGAAATTCTGTCCGTTGATGACGACATGCTCGCTATGGGTATTTTGCGGGTTGCTGTCCAGCCAGCGCTGGAAATTAAAACCGGTGATCAGTTGCGTGGCGTGGTGCCCGATAAGTTTTTCCTGAATCTGCGCAAACAGCTGGCAGCTGGCCTGGTTAACGCGCTCGACTTTATTTTTCAGATCGAGAGAGAGAAACGGCTCCGGCATTGCTTCCAGCAGCGCGCTCAGCGCAAGATGTTCCCGCTCGGACGGCATCCAGGGGATGGTACGTACATCCGTAACGCCAGCGATACGGCGGATTTCCGCCATCAGGCTACTGAAGGTATTAAATTCAATTTCGGCAAAATTGAGGTAAATTCGCCCGACAGGGTCGATCTCTATGCCACGTAAATCAATGCTACGTAAAACAAGAAGATCGAGTAACTCGCGGGTCAGACCGAGACGGTCCTCACAAAAGACTTCCAGACGCATGGGAAATTCACCGTTTAAGCCAATAACAGTAAAATGATATGTCAGATCACGGTGTTCGGGAAGGTGGCTGTCAACAAATATTGACAGCCCGCACGATTAGTAAACAAAACCTCACTGAGCAGGTTTTTTATTGAGCGTCTCTTTAAGCTGGCCAATCAATTCGCGACGGAAATCCCCCAGCCGCGGCTTATCGCCATCGATCCAGGGGAGTGGACGACAAACCTCCATCGCTTTGATACCCAGGCGTGCCGTCAGCAGACCGGCACCAATCCCCTGCGCCGCCCGGGCAGAGAGACGCGCCGCAAGATCCTGCGACATCCAGTCCATCCCGACCTCCCGTACCAGTTCGCTTGCCCCGGCGAAGGCGATATTCAGCAACACCAGTTTGAACAGGCGCAGTCGGCTGTAATAGCCAAGCTCAATGCCGTACAGCCTGGCGATGCGGTTGATCAGACGCAGGTTGCGCCAGGCGATAAAGGCCATGTCCACCATTGCCAGCGGACTGACGGCGATCATCAGGGTAGATTCCGCCGCCGAACGGCTGATCTCACCACGAGCCTGCGCATCCAGTACCGGCTGAACAATGTGCGCATAGAGCGTGACCACTTCCTGGTCATTCTGGGTTTCGTGGATCGCCGCATACCAGCGCTGAAGCGCCGGGTGAGAGTGATCTATCCCGGCCTGAGCCGCAAGCTTTTCACAAAAAGCACGCCCTTTTCCTGTGCCGTGACTGTGCAGCAGATCCCGCGCTTCATCGCGTTCGTGGGCACGCTGACGCAAACGCCAGAGGCGACGCCACTCGCTGACGACTGAGCCAACGCCCGCACCAACAATCAACGCCCCGGCGGCGCATCCCCCCAGCGCCACCCAGTCCTGCGTTTGCCAGGCATTGACGCCCCACTGCACGCCCTGGCCGATTACGCTCACACCAAAAAGGGCTAACCCGGCGGTCACCATCTTACGCCACAGGCTGCGTTTCGGGCGCAGTGCCGCATCAACCACCGCTTCCGCCTGCCCCTCTTCAACCATCGGCTCGTCTGCCAGCACGGGAGCAAAGTTGTCAGCCTGCGGGCCGCTGAAGGTTTGCGCCGTTTTAAACGCCTCATGGGGCGTCTGCTCAAGCTGGCCGGTAAAATCAATGCGAGGTTTTAACGGTTCCGTCATCGCAATTTATCTCCAATTAAAAACTCCAGCGCAGCATCCAGACGGATATGCGGCAATGGCTGATCAACGTTCATGCTCTGCGGACGGAAGGCTTCGAACTGAAAACCCTGGCTTTGCCAGAAAGCCTGGCCCGGCAGACGCGCCGGAACTTCCCCCGGATAGACCGTGAGCGGCTCACCGTCGCTGAGACGGTTGCCCCGCAGGGCCGGAATTTTCTCGCCATTCAGGTCAATCAACCCACTCTGCGTAGCCTGTACGGACGCCAGCCCCAGACAGTCCATGCTGATCCCTTCGAAGGCCGCATTCTGCCAGGCATCCTGCACCAGCTGTTGCAGCAGGGATACCATGTTGGCGTGCTGATCGACCGTCACATGGTCAGCTTTTGTGGCGACAAACAGCAGCTTGTCGATGACCGGCGAGAACAAACGGCGAAACAGCGTACGCTGGCCATAATGAAAGCTTTGCATCAGCTGCGTCAGCGCCAGCCGCATATCATTGAACGCCTGCGGCCCGCTGTTGAGCGGTTGCAGGCAGTCCACCAGCACGATCTGGCGGTCAAAGCGTAAAAAGTGATTTTTATAAAAGCCCTTAACCACCTTCTCACAGTAATAATTGTATCGCTCGCGGAGCATACCGGCGTTAGTGGTCTTGTCCGCCTGCGCCAGTTTCGATTCGCCGATGCTGTCAACGTCCGGCCACGGGAAAAACTGTAGCGCGGGAGCACCGGCTAAATCACCCGGCAGAACGAAGCGGCCCGGCTGAATGAAATGCAACCCCTCCTGCTTGCACTGATGCAGGTAATCCGTCCAGGCTTCGGCTATGACGGCCAGACGGTTTTCATCCGCCGGCGCCAGCGGGTCCAGCCCTTCGCAAAGCTGGCGCCATTGGGTCGACCACTCTGCCCGCTGCCCCTGCAACAAACCGGTCATCTGTCGGGACCAGTTCAGGTAATCCTGCGCCAGCATCGGTAAATCGAGCAGCCATTCTCCCGGATAATCCACAATTTCGAGATAGAGCGTGGACGTTTCTTTGAAGTGACGCATCAGGGATTCATTCGAGCGGAAACGCAGCGCAAGCCGGATTTCGCTCACGCCACGCGTCGGGGTGGGCCAGGCGGGAGGTTCCCCGTATAACTGCGCCAGACCTTCATCATAGGTGAAACGGGGGATGCCAAAATCACGTTGCGGTACGCGTTTCACCCCCAGCAACCGCTCCTCGCGCACTGCGCTAAGCAGTGGCAGGCGCGCCCCTGCATGCAGGTTCAACAGCTGATTGACCATCGCCGTAATGAATGCTGTCTTACCGCTGCGGCTCAGCCCCGTCACGGCAAGACGCAGATGGCGATCAACGCCACGGTTCACCAGAGAATTGAATTCGTTTTTAAGTCGCTTCATCGCCGTCCTTCATTGCCTGGAACCCTGAAAAAAGTCACTTCAGAATACAGTAAATTGGGGCAGATCGTTGATTATCAATTCTTAATTATTGCTATTGCCGTTTTCTCTCCAGTAAGATGGGCGCAATTGCTGTCCGTCTGGAGTGAGTAAGGTGTATGTCACCCACCATCTATGATATTGCCCGCGTTGCTGGCGTTTCGAAATCAACCGTGTCGCGCGTTCTGAATAAACAAACGAATATTTCTCCTGAAGCGCGCGAAAAGGTGTTGAAGGCGATAGAAGAATTAAATTATCAACCGAATAAACTTGCCCGCGCACTCACCTCTTCTGGCTTCGACGCCATTATGGTTATTTCGACCCGTTCAACCAAAACCACCGCAGGGAATCCGTTTTTCTCTGATGTACTGCATGCCATAACGGCAAAAGCAGAAGAAGAAGGTTTTGATGTTATTTTACAAACGTCCAAAAGCAGCGAAGATGATCTGCAAAAATGCGTGGGTAAAATAAAGCAGAAGATGATCAAAGGGATCATCATGCTAAGCTCGCCGGCAAACGAGTCTTTTTTCGCGACGCTGGACGAATACGGTGTGCCCGTGGTCGTTATTGGTAAAGTGGAAGGCAATTACCAGAATATCTATTCTGTCGACACGGATAATTTCCACGACAGCGCCATATTAACCGACTCATTTATCAAACATGGTCGCACTAAAATTGCCTGCCTGCATGCCCCGCTCGATTATCACGTTTCTATCGATCGCCAGGCGGGCTATAAATCGAGCCTTGAGAAGCACGGTATTGCGATTAATCCGGACTGGGTTATTGATGGCGGATATACCCATGAAAGCGCGCTTCAGGCGGCCTGTCAGCTACTCTCATCAGACAACCCGCCTGATGCAGTTTTTGCGACGGACAGCATGAAATTGCTAAGTCTTTATCGTGCCGCGGATGAGCTAAATCTGACGATCCCGGAACAGGTCGCAATGGCAGGATACAGCGACCCGATGCTATCTCTCATTTTAACCCCTGCACCAGGCGGTTTTGATATCCCCACGAGAAAGCTGGGCGAAGAGAGCTGCGATTTGTTGTTCAGGTGCATTGCGGGTAAACCTGCCCCGCATAAGGTATTGGTTGAAACGCATTTTTCAGATGCGGCTTCATTACGCTAAAAACCAGGGGCAAACGCCCCTGGTGAAGTGTTATCAAAACGCGTAATTCACGCCGATACCGGCATAGTGGAAGCGGTCACTTTCCCCTTCGTCATGGTTTTCCCATTCGTAGGCATATTCCAGCGTCATGGATAAACCATTGTTAAAATCATAGGCGTACAGCATACCCAAACGGTTGAAATCATGTCCTTCACGCTCAGGATCGTCTTGCCAGTCCCAGTTTGACCAGCGATCGAGTCCCAGACGGGTATAAGGCGTTAGCGTCGTCTGACCCAATGAAATCGGCAGATAGGCGCGAATTTCCTGAGTGGAGAATTCACCGTTATTACGTGAACTGTCCATATTGAAACCCCGCTCTAAATAGTAATTAACTTTTGCAGAGACGGTTTCGTTAATTGTCCAGGTAAAACCGGTTTCCGTTTCAACACGGCTGTCAGAATAACCGGTTTTTGCCAGGTCATTCGCAAACTGGTACATGGCAAACCATCCGCCAAAACGCCAGTCATCGGTTAATTTTACATCCCAGTCCGGTTGAATTTTATAGCGCTGCATATTTGCGCTGCCCGCTTTCGCGCCATCCTCATCTTTGAAATGATAGCTGTAATTACGGAAACCACCCGTCAGTCCCAGCGTGAAATCATCGGTACCAATAATACGATAGCGTAATTCTACTTCGGGACGATCGAAATAGGTGCCGCGCGTCATGCTACTGTAATCAACCGGCCCTTCCTGATACATAGCCAGCGAAATGGTCCATGCATCCCAAGTGGCATTAAACCACACGGAGGGTTCATATAATCCATCTTTATCGTCTGCCTGACCTTCGACGTTTTCAATTTCATACATGGCGCCAATATTAAATTCCCACTGTTTGGCTGATTCAGTTGCTTGCGCGCAGCTCACCCCTGCGCACAGGACGAGCGCAGCACTTCTTAGTAGAGTACTCATTAAAATATTCCTTTATAATTAACATACAAAAAACCGGAAACTTTCATTTCCGGCGAACACCTTTCTTATCTAATAGCTGTTTCAGTATCAGCATCGAAGAAATGGCACTTATTCATGTCGAACTGGATGCCGATATTATCTCCGGCAACGTAATCATCCGCCGCTCCCGCACGGACAACCAGTTCATGCCCACCCACGGTGGCATAAAGCATAAATTCAGCCCCGGTCAGCTCAGCAACGCTGATCTTCGCCGTGATGTTTTCGCCGCTTCGCTGTACGGTGAGAATATCTTCCGGACGGATCCCAAAGACAACCGCTTTACGCTGGTAACCTTGCGCATTCAGTACGGCCAGCTTGTCCTCCGGGATCTCCAGACGCAGCGTTTCCGTCACAAAATAGCGGTCGTCGATTGCGCCACGAATGAAGTTCATCGCCGGTGAGCCAATAAATCCTGCAACGAACATATTCGCCGGCTCGTTGTAGACCTGCTTCGGCGCGCCCACCTGCTGAATGATGCCGTCCTTTAAAATCACGATGCGGGTCGCCATCGTCATGGCTTCCGTCTGATCGTGCGTCACGTAAATCATGGTGGTATTAAGCTTCTGATGCAGCTTGCTGATTTCAGCGCGCATCTGCACACGAAGTTTGGCATCGAGGTTGGATAAGGGCTCATCCATCAGGAACACCCCCGCTTCGCGCACTATCGCCCTGCCTAACGCCACGCGCTGACGCTGACCGCCGGACAACGCGCCAGGTTTACGCTGGAGATAATCGCGCAAGCCCAGGATCTGTGCCGCCCAGGTAACGCGTTCTTCAATGACGGAGGGCGCAATTTTTTGCATTTTCAGGCCAAACGCCATGTTGTCGTAGACCGTCATATGCGGATAGAGCGCATAGTTCTGGAAGACCATCGCGATATCACGGGACTTTGCGGGAACATCATTCATGCAAACCCCGTCAATAATCAGTTCACCCGCGCTGATCTCCTCGAGGCCGGCAATCATTCGCAGCGTCGTGGATTTCCCACAACCCGATGGACCGACGAAGACGATAAATTCTTTGTCTTCAATTTCGAGGTTGAAATCCTTCACCACGTGGACCTGGTTATCATAAATTTTCTGAATGTGTTTCAGAGACAGTTGAGCCATTATTAATTCCTTATCAATACGCCCGGGATGCCCAGAACGCCGTCAGGCGTTCCCAGGTCAGTTCCTGCGTTGAATGAAGTTGTAATCCCGCATGGTTCAGGCCAGGCCCAATCCCGACCGACAGCATTCCTGCGGCGTTGATCGCATCTACCCCTGCGGCGGCATCTTCGATACCAATGGCCTCTTCAGGACGCACGTTCAGTCCTTTACAGGCCGCAAGGAAGATTTCCGGGTCCGGCTTTGAGCGGCTAATACGCGAAGCATCGGCGCAAAAATCGAAAGCCTGATGAATACCCAACGCGTGCAAAATCCCAGGAGCATTAAGCGATACGGATGCCAGGCCAATTTTGACCTTCGCGGCGCGAATATCCGCCAGCACGTCGCGAATACCCGGCAGCAGCGAATCCTGTGTCAGTGATGCCAGCGACTGGACGTAAAGCGCGTTTTTTTTCGTCGCCAGCGCCAGGCGCTGCTCGTCACTGAACATCCCCTCTTTCCCGCCATGTATCAGAATGCGCTGGAGGGAGTCCATACGGCTTATTCCCTTCAGCTGTTCGTTAAATACTTCGTCGAAGGTGATACCAATCTCCTCCGCCACGGCGCGCCAGGCCAGAAAGTGAAGATGCGCGGTATCGGTGATCACCCCGTCCAGATCGAATACAACAGCGTTAAGCGTCATGGCGCCCCTCCGTGGTAGCGGTCCCATTAACAGGTACAAGAAAGTCCTTACGCTCACAGACCTTTCGCCCTGATACATGCAGCGTTTTACCCCACAGCGTCAACGTGACAGGTGCGGTGGTTTCAATGGTTAACTGGTCATCTTCACAGGTAATGTGCATTGTTGCGCCCCGCCACCGCAGCGGGAAGGCGAGTATCTGCCAGTGAGCAGGCAGCTTCGGCGCAAGATGCAGCTCCCCTTCGCTAATGTGCAGGCCAGCAAATCCCTGAATGGCGCCCAACCAGATCGCACCGGTGGCGGCGGCATGAATACCGTCATCACTGCTGTGCGGGTCGTCCCCCAGGTCGATGGCAATCCCATCGCGCCAGAAGGCATACGCCCCCTCGGTGTCACCGCAGCGTGCGAGCACAATGCCGTGAATGGCTTTACTCAGGGATGAATCATGGATCGTGCGTGGCTCGTAGAACGCCAGATTGGCGGCACATTGCTGCGGCGTAAACCGTTCCGGCAGCAGGTAGTTAAGCATCACCACGTCGGCCTGCTTCAGGATCTGCATCTCGTTCACTTCCGCGCGAGAGTAATCAAGCAGAATGGTTTGCTTACCCGCTTTGGCTTTATAGCGGCTCAGATCGATGGCAGGTTTTGCCATGAAGGTATCATCCTGCGGGATCACCCCCTCTGCGTCGGCCTCTGGCAGCCACAGGCGCGCCAGGAACTTACCGGCATTCTCCGTAAAACGCGCATCTTCACGCCCAAATTTCGCCATAAACTGACGCGCGCAGGCCACGTTGTGCCAGGCCAGATAGTTGGTGTAAGCGTTGTTGTTGACATGCTCGGTGTATTCATCCGGTCCGATCACGTCATGGATCTCAAGACGACCATTAATTTCCGTCGCGCGTCCCATCCAGAACGAAGCGGTTTCCATCAGCAGCGTCAGACCCTCATTGCGCATAAAGGCATCGTCGTGTGTTGCCTGCCAGTAAGCGACAACGGCCCAGGCAATATCAGCCACGATGTGGTGTTCAGCGAGTGCGGAGGCGACCTTCTGGCGAACCCCGGTGCGGATGTTAATGGCTGCGAATTCTGGCGTCTCTTCCTCTCCGCTGGCGGCGCTTTCCCACGGGAACAACGCGCCCGGCCAACCGTTACGGCGTGCTTTTTCACGCGCGCCAGAAAGATTCAGCCAGCGATAGCGCAGCAGGCTGCGGGCAATCTGTGGACGGGTAAACAGATGGAACGGCAACAGGAAAATTTCGGTATCCCAGAAGACGTGCCCTTTGTACCCTTCCCCCGTCAGCCCTTTCGCGGCAATGCTGCTTCTTTCGCTATGGGCTGGCGTCATTGTCGTCAGGTGCCAGACGGCATAATCCAGTGCAAGCTGATCCTGCTGTTCTGCACAAGTCACTTCCACCCGAGCGTCACGCCAGACCGCTTCCCAGGCGTACGCTGAGCTTTCAAGCAACGCATCGTAGCCTCTTGCCGCGCAGACTTTGAGATCGGCCAGCGCGTTGCGGGCGAAAGACTCCTGTGAGAGCGCTTTATCGCTGCGATGGGTCAGCCAGACGATCTTCTCAAGCGTGACGGTGTCACCTTGCGAGATAGTCAGAGAATGATGAACGCTGAGGCGACGATTTTTGGCGGTGAAACAGCTGTCGCTCTGAGCGGAGAGCTGACAAAACGCCGAAACAACAACTTCAGACGCCCGGTCCTGCGTTTCATACACACCCTGCATGTAGTGCTGGTCAAAAACCCTGACCGAGATTTCATCCAGATGCTGCCTGCCGCTGTTCGTCTGTGTCGCATCTATGCCGGTTTTCAGCACGGCCTGAGCGGCGCCATCAAGCGGTGTAATCGAGAGCCGCATTGCCACTAAGGGCAACTGGTCCAGCGAAACAAAACGACGGCTCTCGAGGCGATAGCGTTTTCCGTCCGGCGAACGCCAGACAACGTTACGATGCAGTTCGCCGTTAGCAAAGGCCAGCTCGCGTTGCCACTCAAGAATTTCGCCTGAAAGGAGCGTGAAATTGACGCCGTCCAGCTCAACTTCAACCCCGGTGACATCCGGCAGATTGATCAGCTCTGTGGTTTCGTTGCGTCCCGCGCGATGATACAGCCCCGCGAGATACATGCCTCTGGTCTGCTGGGTGTAATCTTCTTCATGCGTGGCGCGAATGCCCATGTAGCCATTGCCGCAGGCCATAATGGACGCGTACTTATTCAGGCTATGCGGGCAAAAGCTCGGATCGGTTAATACAGACTGGTTCAGCATAACGTCACGCTTTCCCCTGTTTCCGCGGCTTCATATAACGCTGCGACTAATTGCTGGATCACCAGCCCCTGCTCCGCATCGGCAATCATGACCGGCTCGCCCAATACGTGGCGAACAAACGCGTCCATACTGCGCAGATGTCGGCGATCGTCAGCTTCTTCCCGCTGGGTCAGCGTCTGTAAAACACCGGCTTCGTCGTTATAAATGTGTGCCGGGAACAGCGTTGCACCCGCCTTCTCACCGCAGAAAGAGACGTTCATGATCGACTGTTCGCGGATATTAAGCGCAAAAGAGGTGTCCAGACGCAGAATGCCACCGTTGCAGAACTCAATCGTGCCAAACAGGGCATCTTCCACGGTAAACTGCGCAGGATCCCATTCGCCAAACTGGCCGGTGTGTTTCCGGTTCCCCAGTCTCTGGAAGCTGTGCGCGGTTACCCGCTTCACGGGCGGGAAACCCAGCACGTACATCGCGGCGTCCAGCATATGAATGCCGATATCGATCAGCGGCCCGCCGCCCTGGAGCGATTTATTGGTGAAAACGCCCCACCCCGGCACACCGCAACGACGCAGCGCCTGCGCGGAGGTGAAGTAAATTTCACCGAGCGTTCCGTTCATTACCGCATCGCGCAAGAGCTGGGTATCCAGCGCAAAGCGATGGTGAAAATCGTACGCGAGGACTTTTCCGGCCTTGCGCGCCGCGAGACGCATCTCATCCGCCTGGTGCGGCGTCATCGCCGGCGGCTTTTCACACATCACATGACAACCTGCTTCGAGAGCCGCCATCACATGTTCAAAATGGAACCGGTTAGGCGAACAGACGCTCACCACATCCGGTTTTACTTCCTGCAACATCTCGTGAGCGTCCTGCCATGCCGATGGAATAGCATAACGTTCCGCGAACGCCTGTGCCTGCTCAAGGCGGCTGTCCATGACAGCCACCATTTGAACATCACTGCGCGTGGCGTAATACGAGGCATGCACTTTGTCTGCAACCTGCCCGGCGCCAATGATGGCGACGCGCAGAGGCAAAGGTGTAGAAGCACTCATCACGCTCGTCATCCTTAGCATTCACGCAAGTAAGTGAGAGAGTCCTTATAGGCCTGAGCCGGATCGTCGGCACGCACCCGGCACTCGTACACGACGTAACCCTGATAATTATCGGCACGCAGCTGATCGAACAGGCTGGCGAAATCGAGGCTGCCGCTGCCCGGCTGATAGCGGTGGTTATCAGCAATGTGCACATGACCCAGCAGGTCGCGGTTCTGATGCAGCGCTTCCGTCAGGGAGTCTTCTTCAATATTCATGTGGTAGAAATCACCGATGATCTGCACGTGCTTCAGGCCGTTCTCTTCGATATAACGACGCGCGTCGGCCAGAGTGTTGATCATATGATCCTGATAGCGGTTTAGCGGCTCCAGGTAGACGGTAGTACCGGTGCGCGCTGCCACCTCATCCAGCCAGCGCAGGGAAGCGCTGACCGCTTTGCGATCGCCGTCCAGACTACGTGGCGAAGTCATTGGCGGCAGACGGAAGGTAAACATCCCCCAGGCAGCCGGAACGATAATCCCCTTTCCGCCCACTTCTGCCAGCGCTTCCAGAATGCGTTCAATCTGCTGTAGACCGTTCAGGCGGCGTTCTTCAATGAAATCCCCGATCCAGCCATCGTATCCGCCACAGGCCGTCGTGACCGGCAGGCCGGTGGCTTTGATAGCCGCTTTTACTTCGTCGAGGTTTTCCACCAGCAGTCGGCCATCAATTTCGTAGCCATCAAATCCCATCGCTTTGATGTATTCGAATTTTTCCATGATAGCGGTCGGGAAAAAGGCCTGGTTTTGTGTTGCGATTTTCATGATTGCTGTCCTTAGCTTAAAAAGTGACGCCCATTTTGATACTGAGTTCCGGGTGCTGATCGACATACTTCATATAGCTTTCCGGGCTGGTGGTGAAGGTGACGACCGGGTCGATCAGATCTTCGCAATTGAGATAACCGTTCATCAGCAATTCCCAGCAGGTCTCTTCAATACGCTTGCGGCTCCAGCGCGGATAATCCGGGTTGGGTTCACTGCATGCGCGGGAGAAGACAATTTTGGCGTTATTGAAGTGTGCTTCGCGACCAAGGTTGAAGCCTGCCGCAAACGGCTTGGCGAAAGCCACGTAGGAGATCGTTCCACCGTAGGCGAGACCGCGCAGCGCAGATTGCAGCGCATCTGCAAATCCGCTGGTTTCGATGATCACATCCGCGCCCTGCTTGCCGGTCAGTTTCTTAATTTCCAGACCAACATCGGTACCGATTGGGTTCAGGCAGTGGTCTGCACCGTGACGGCGGGCGATCTCACAGCGATGTTCGATAGGATCGACACCAATAACCACTGACGCGCCGGCTTTTTTCGCCAGCTGAACCGCAATCTGGCCAATCGCGCCCAGCCCCACAACCACGACGAAATCCCCTACGCGGACGTTAGCATCACGCACGCCGCTCATGGCGAACTGCGCCGGATCGTAACAAACGGCATTTTTCCAGGATGCGCCCTGCGGCATTTTGCGCAGCTTATAGTTGTTCACCGCGTTAACGATGACCGTTTCCTGCAACGGGCCGTAGCAGCAGACGCTGTCGCCGATCTGGTATTCGGTCACGTCCGCACCACATTCGATGATGTCGCCGACGATCATGTTCCCCAGCTGGAATTTACCAAATTCGATGCCGCGCGCTGCACCTTCTTCACGCGGGGTAAACATCTGCCACTCCGCGTTGAACTCTTCATCGATGAACGGGCTTGCCGCGCGGAAATCCACGACTTCGGTGCCGTGTTTCGGGGCGCCATAACGGGCACGAATCTTCACCTCATGTGCTGCAACAGGACGATCTTCGTATTCCACCAGCGCCGCTACACGAGGCGCTGTCGCAACTAATTTTTTCATGACTGACTCCTTGTTAATATCGGCCGCCTCAGCCCTTCACGCCGCCGGCGGTCAAACCACTTTTAATGAAACGTTCAGACAGGGCATACATAATGACGACCGGAAGTGCCGTTACCAGCGATGCCGCCATCATGCGACCCCAGATGTAATCTGGCGTACTGAAGAGCGTGTTCAGCCCCACCGGCAACGTGAAGTTGCTGGCGCTGGACAGGAAAATGGAGGCGAACAGATAGTCATTCCACGCCACCATGAAGCAGTAGACAAAGACCGACACCAGACCCGAGATCGCCAGCGGCACGGTGATGCGGAAGATGATTTGCAGGCGGTTCAGGCCGTCCATCATCGCGGCTTCTTCGATTTCGTCCGGGATGGTGTCGAAATAGCTGCGCAGCATAAAGACCGCGGTAGGCAACGTCTGCGTCACCATGGTGATGATCAGCGCCAGTTCGGTGTCATAAATGCCGAGCGCGGTGATGATTTTGAACAGCGGCACCACCAGCAGGATCCCGGAGAACATATAGACGGTGTAGAAGCTCGCATTGATCGTCGTACGCCCTTTAAAGCGCAGTTTGGATAACGCATATGCGCCCAGCGTGCCGAGAAACACCGCAATGACCGAGGAGGTCAGCGACACCACCATGCTGTTACGGAAGTAATCCACAAACGGGAAAATCAGCGGGTTAAAGATGTCGATGTAGTGCTGTAGCGTCCACTCCTGCGGCAGAATGGTCGGGTGCAGCGAGATCGCCTCTTTCGCGCTTTTGAATGACGTCATCAACATTACAAAAAACGGAAACAGCGTGATAATCAGGAATACCGCCAGTCCCAGATAAAAACCGATACGGCCCAGAACGCGTTTATTTGTTGCCATTGAGGTTTACCCTTTTTCTGGTCAGCAGAATGACCGCGAAGATGATCACAAACAGCACAACGGAAATGGCGGCTGCTTTACCCAGGTCATTGAACGCAAAGGCGGTTTTGTAGAGATATACGCCCAGAATGTCGACCTTGGTGGTGAGCAGATACACATCCGCAAACATGTAGAACATCCAGATGGTTCGCAGCGTGACCACCGTGGCCAGCACCGGCATGATGGCGGGCAACGTCACGATACGAAAACGCTGCCAGGCATTCGCCCCGTCCATCTCTGCCGCTTCGTACAATGATTTATCAATGGTCTGCAAAATTGCGAGGAACGAGATAAAGGCGTACGGGAAGTAACGCCAGATGGCGAACAGCACAACCAGGACAAAACTGCTGCCAGGATTATCGAACCACAGCGGCGCCTGATCGTAGAGATGCAGCAGATCAACGCCCAGGTAGTTCACAATCCCGTAGCCGTTGTTGAACATGTATTTCCAGGCAAATACCAGTGAAATAGACGGCGTCACGTAGGACAGAATCACCAGTGAACGTGCCGTTTTCCGCATGCGGAATTCACGGTTAAAGAAGATCGCTACGGCCAGTCCCAACCCGGTGCTGCCGAGCACGACCAGGGCCGTATACCAGAACGTCATCCACAGGGAGTGCCAGAACGCAGCATCGCCCAGAATGCGAATGTAGTTATCCAGGCCGACGAACACCGCATCAATACGCGGGTTCAGCGGTAAACGTAAAAAACTGATTTCAATGTTGGAAATCATTGGCCAGGCCACCAGGCCCCCCAGCAAAATCAGGCTGGGGGCCAACAGCAGCATGGCGAAAGGCATATCTGAACGACCAGAAAACAACGTCTTCATAATTCCCTTCGCAAAGCGCTCCTATCGTTGTGAGATCAGGTCAGTCAGTTTCTTCTGGCTGTTGCTTAACGTCGCATTGAGATCTTTTTGTCCCACCGTTACGTTATGCACCATGGAACTGATAATGCCGGACCCGGTAACATCTCCCATGCGGGTAAAGTTTTTGTCGCCTACGGCGCCAAATACCTGGACGTTCGGGAACTGCGCAATCAGCTCGTAAGGCAGTTGACCAAAGGCTTTGATCACGTCGTTGTTTTTCCAGCTCTCAGTGCCCACCACGAGTTTGTTCACCGGCAGCGCCGCACCAGGGGACATCATCACCCAGTCAGACGCGTTTTGAGCCTGCTCCATCCAGGTCACAAATTTTTCTGCCGCCTGCGTTTCCTCTTCGGTCTGGCCGGTCGTGATAGTCAACGAGGTGATCATGCCGTACACGGCTGATGATTTTTCCGTCGGGACCACGAACCCCAGGTTGGCCGGATTGCCATCTTTGTAGACCGCGGGCAGGATATAGGTGGAATAAACGGCCATCGGCGCAGAGCCGTTCATGAAGGCGTCTTTGATCTCCATAACATCATTCGAGCCCGGCATGGTGTTCGCGGCCAGTGCCCGATAAAACGCCAGCGCTTTCGACATTTCAGGGGTATCGATTTTCACGTTGCCGTTTGCATCAAAAACGTTGGCTCCGCCTGACAACGCAAACTGCGAGAAAGCCTGCTCGGTCATAACGCTTTCTGCGGTTGGCAGCGCGATACCGTAATGTTTTTTCGCCGGATCGTTGAGCGACTGACTGGCCTTCAGCAGTTGCTCCCAGTTGTGCGGTTCTTCGATTCCTGCTGCCGCGAGCGCATCTTTGTGATACCAGACGCCGGACAGCCAGGCGCTAACCGGCACCCCCGTCCATGCCTTGCCGTCTTCAGTGCGAACAACGCGTAAAATGCCGTCATAAAAGGTATCTTCACCGACGGCTTTAATCGCGTTGCCGATCGCGTCACGGTCCAGCAGTTGCTCTTTATCCATGACTTTGGCGTAGTCATGGCTGACTTCAATCACTTCCGGCAGCGCGCCGGTACGGGCCAACGTAATGACCTTGGTGTTATAGGCATCTTCCTCAACGGGTACCTGTTTCACCGTAATAGTCGGGTTCTCTTTCTCGAATTTTTCGATCAGTTTCGTAATAACTGCCTGACGCTCCTGTTCTACCGACGAGTGCATAAACTCAATTGTGACCTGAGATGCTTTATCGTCCTTACAGCCTGATAACAGGGCGCACGAAACCAGTGCTGATAACAGCACAATTTTGGGCATTTTCATTTTAGGGTCCTTTTTAGTTTTCTTTAATCCACATTACCTGCCATGGATTGAGGTTCAGTTCCGTACCGCTAATATCGTGTCCTGATAGTAATTCCCTACCAAAGAGCGTTTGTCCATAAATGGTCTGCATTTTATTGCTAAAATTAAATAATGCTGTCATTCGCTCGCCATTTTCAGCAACACGAACAATTTTAAGAATATGTTCGCCGATTGCGTCAAAAATAGCCTGGCTATCCGGATGGAACGCACTCTCGCCGCGACGAATAGCAATAAGCTCACTCAAACGAGAATAAATTTGATAACGAATACTCTTCTTATTATTGAGTTCCAGATCAACCTGACCTGCGGTGTATTTCTTCCTGTTTATTGCGCGGTTATATCCAAGACGTTCGACACCTTCATAATCGTTACGCGAACCGAGAATGCTTTGAATATATACAGCCGGTACGCCAGGAAAACTTAACAACACAGCATGCGCCAGGATGAACCGCGCAATGCGCTCATCATCTGAGCTGTCTCGCAAACTCAACGCATCAAGATAGGTGACATTAATTTCATAGGGGCTTCGCGTACCGTCAGGATTATTTTTCCAGTTGACCAGCGCGCCTTCCTGCTGAAGCTTTTCAACCAGCGAGAGGATCTCTGATTCCGGAAGGATGCCGCGTAACGGGTTCAAACCGATACCATCATGCGAGGCCAGGAAATTAAACCAGGTGGTATGAGTTGAAGGCAGCGCCAGTGACCCCGCCCACTGGCATAGGGCTTTAACATCCTGACGATGAACAGCATGCAGCACCAGCGGAGGTAAGGAAAACTGATAGACCATCTGGGCTTCATTTTCACCATCACCGAAGTAAGAGACATTGTCTTTGTGGGGAACATTTGTCTCAGTGATGATCACCGTTCCAGGCGCCACAGCGTCCGTAATGGCGCGGAACAGCTGGATAAGGCAATGGGTTTGTTCCAGATGGATACAGGTGGTTCCCGGGATCTTCCACATAAACCCGACCGCATCCAGACGGATATAACGCGCCCCTTCCATGAGGTAATGGAGCAGAACGTCAACCATGGCAATCAGCACCTGCGGCGAGGCGAAATTGAGATCGATCTGGTCATCGCTGAATGTGGTCCACAGATGACGAACGCTGCCATCATGAAGCGTGAACGGCGTCAGCAGCGGTAATGCGCGTGGACGCGTCACCGCGGATAAATCGGTTTCGGGGTCGACAGAAATAAAGAAATCTTCGTAGCCCGGCTTCTGCGTAAGATAATTAGCAAACCATTCGCTTTTCGCTGACATATGATTGCAAACGAAGTCAAACATTAAGCTGGCTGAATGTTTTAATTCCGCGACATCTCGCCAGGTTCCTGTTTCAGGAGCAACCTCGTGATAATCAATAACGGAAAATCCATCATCCGAAGACCACGGATAAAAAGGTAACAGATGGACATGGGAAAACGTACGAGAAAGCCATTCATTATAGAACCGGGTAAATACCGGCAACGCTTGCTCCCCTTTTGTGGAGAACTGATCGGCATAGGTAATCAGCACAACGTCTTTTTCATCCCAGCCTGACTTACGCTTTTCCGTAATATTAGTCGCCGCTTTTTCAAGCTTAGTTAATAACACGTTAAGGTGTGCATCTGAAAATGATTCACCGTAGATATGATTGATGAGTTTTTTAATTTTTGTGTTCACATTATTTTCCATGGTAGCGGTCCCACGGAGTGGCAATCTACTCCCATGAAAAATAACTGTCAACGGACCCGGGGGCAGAAAGCAGCATTCTCAGCGCAGCGCAACGCATTATTGTGAGCTGCCGCAAAGAAAGCAGAAAAGCAGAAGAAACGCAGAAAGGAAAGTCATGCCCCTTCTCTGGGGGAGAAAGGGCTTATGCGGGAGGATCTAGCGTGACAAGTAGCGCCGGGAAACGCGTTTTGCCAGTTTCTGTAACAGCGGCTCCAGAGCGACCGCCAGCATCATTCTGACCGGCTTGCGGGCAACAGACTTGATCGCCCAACCCGCCACACCGGCCGGGCCATAACGTAACGCCGTCATCAGAACCAGTTTACCTGCGATTTTCAGGCCGGGTTTTACCTTCTGACCGGCCTGTTGCCAGTTTTGTTTCATGTAAGTTCTCTCTTAAAGCTGACGAAAACGACTTCTCAGCGTAAAGGTATCGGAGGTGACATAACGTTCCATCTCGCGCAATCGCTTCTCCCCTGCGCTCAGCTGTTCATCCACCGCGTTCAGGATATCGCTGCTGGTTGGCGTGTTCTCAGCATTCAGCTCACCTTCCGGCATAGGATCGAGTACAAACGACAGAATGATGTATGCCACCAGTGTAATAAAGGCCAGACCGAAGAAAATCGACAATACGGTGACCACACGCACCAGTTTTACCGGGACATCCAGATAGTGCGCCAGCCCGGCGCAAACGCCCCGAACCATGCCCTGCTGTGGGATCCGCCACAGTTTTTTATTCAGATTCAGTCCAGCCATTACCGTTCCCTCCAGTTTGGGTGTTCCGCGTCCAGGATGGCTTCCAGCGCCTGAATACGTTCGCGCATTTTATTTGCCTCGGCAGAGAGCTGCGCCAGCCGCTGTTGTTCACTCTGCGACAGCTCACCGCGTGAAGAGCGGTTGCTGTAGTGCAGCCATAACCATATGGGCAGAACAAACAGCACGAAAATGGTCAGGGGTATAGCCAGAAAAAGCGCGCTCATGTGTACTCCTTGTCTAACGATGCGGCACGCTCAGGTGCCGCAGGAATTATTATTGGTTGTCTTGTTTCATTTTGGCTTTCAGCGCAGCCAGTTGCTCGCTAATTTCATCATCGGCCTTCAGGTCAGCAAACTGCTGATCCAGGGTTTTCTGCTTACCGATGCTGTGGCTTTCGGCTTCCGCTTCCATGTGGTCGATACGACGTTCAAACGATTCGAAACGCGCCATTGCTTCATCCAGTTTGCCGCTGTCCAGCTGGCGACGCACGTCGCGGGACGAGCTTGCAGCCTGGTGGCGCAGCGCCAGCGCCTGTTGACGTGCACGGGTTTCGCTGAGTTTGTTTTCAAGCTCACCAATCTCTTTCTTCATACGCGTCAGAGTATCATCCACCAGCGTCACTTCATGTTCCAGCGTGGCAACCATGTCGGTCAGCTTCTGCTTCTCAATCAGCGCAGCGCGGGCCAGATCTTCTTTATCTTTACGCAGCGCCAGTTCCGCTTTTTCCTGCCACTCGTTAAGCTGGGCAGTCGCCTGCTCGATACGACGTGTTAACTGCTTTTTCTCTGCCAGCGCGCGGGCGGAGGTGGAGCGTACTTCAACCAGCGTGTCTTCCATCTCCTGAATCATCAGGCGCACCAGCTTCTGCGGATCTTCCGCTTTCTCCAGCAGCGAGTTGATGTTGGCGTTCACGATGTCGGCAAAACGAGAAAAAATACCCATAATTCAATCCTCATAGTTCTGTTATCGGGCGATGCCCTGCTGAACAGATAATACAAATCCCATGCCAACTTTTTATCTTATTGATTTTACTCAATGTGATTGATATTTATCCATCCAGCGGCTATTCTCACCTGGTGAATATCACTAAGGAGTGGTTAATTTCATCATGGCTGAATATAAAGATAATTTGCTTGGCGAAGCCAACAGCTTCCTGGAAGTGCTTGAACAGGTTTCGCGCCTCGCGCCGCTGAATAAACCGGTGCTGATTATCGGTGAGCGCGGAACGGGTAAAGAACTTATCGCTAACCGCCTGCACTTTCTGTCTGGCCGCTGGGACGGCCCTTTTATTTCCCTTAACTGCGCGGCGTTGAATGAAAATCTGCTCGACACCGAGCTGTTTGGTCATGAAGCTGGCGCCTTTACCGGCGCACAAAAACGCCATCCCGGACGCTTTGAGCGCGCCGATGGCGGAACGCTCTTTCTCGACGAGCTGGCGACCGCGCCGATGCTGGTGCAGGAAAAGCTGCTGCGCGTCATTGAGTATGGCGAACTGGAACGCGTTGGCGGCAGTCAGCCGCTCCAGGTTAACGTTCGCCTAGTGTGCGCTACTAACGCCGACCTGCCCGCGATGGTGGCAGAAGACAAATTCCGCGCCGACCTGCTGGACAGGCTGGCTTTCGATGTCGTTCAGCTGCCGCCGCTGCGGGAGCGGCGCAGCGATATCATGCTGCTAGCCGATCAATTTGCCATTCAGATGTGCCGGGAACTGGGTCTGCCGCTCTTTCCGGGCTTCAGCGAACGGGCCACCGGGACCATGCTCGGTTACCACTGGCCGGGCAATATTCGTGAACTGAAAAACGTGGTGGAACGGTCCGTTTACCGGCATGGCAGCAGCGAGACCGAACTGGACAACATTATTCTCGATCCGTTTCGTCGCGAGGATAAACAGCCCCCGGCTCCGGCGACGCGCCAGCAGGATCCGGCGTTGCCGCTCGATTTACGCCAGTTCCAGCATCAGCAGGAAAAAAACTTGCTCGAGCAGAGCCTGAAAGAGGCGAAATATAATCAGAAACGGGCGGCTGAACTGCTGGGCCTGACCTACCA
The DNA here is from genome assembly GCF_049238425.1 of Enterobacter cloacae complex sp. IR5401. NCBI lineage: Bacteria > Pseudomonadati > Pseudomonadota > Gammaproteobacteria > Enterobacterales > Enterobacteriaceae > Enterobacter > Enterobacter cloacae complex sp. IR5401. The sequence goes on from NZ_JBMKHN010000007.1 coordinate 26,006, forward strand.
TCAGTTAAGGGCATTGCTCAAAAAACATCAAATGCGCTGACATTATCAGCACTTACCCCCAGACATTTTACGAAGCAGGCGTAAGTGCGATACACTTTGCAGATCGAATCTAAAAACCTTAAAAACTATGCGCCTGGTTTTATCGTCCCTGTTTGCACTCGGTCTGTTCAGCAATCTGGCCTTTGCTGCGCCCGATCGCGCTGTGCCCCCTGATATCCGAGAGAGTGGTTTCGTCTATTGCGTCAGCGGGCAAGTTGATACCTTTAACCCACAAAAAGCGGGGAGCGGCCTGATTGTTGATACGCTGGCCGCACAGCTCTACGATCGCCTGCTCGACGTCGATCCTTATACCTATCGGCTGGTTCCGGAGCTTGCTGAAAGTTGGGAAGTGCTTGATAACGGCGCCACATACCGCTTTCGTCTACGCGATGATGTCGCCTTTCAGCACACTCCGTGGTTTACGCCAACCCGTAAACTCAACGCGGATGACGTGGTTTTCACCTTCCAGCGCATATTCAACCGCAATCATCCGTGGCATAACGTTAATGGCGGGAACTTCCCCTATTTCGACAGTCTGCAATTCGCGGACTCGGTCAAAAGCGTTCGCAAACTGGATAACCGCACGGTTGAGTTTCGCCTGACGCGCCCGGATGCCTCCTTCCTCTGGCATCTGGCGACGCACTACGCCTCGGTCATGTCAGCCGAATACGCGGATCAGCTGACGAAAAAGGATCGTCAGGAACGTCTCGATCGTGAGCCTGTGGGCACAGGTCCGTTCCAGTTAGCAGAGTACCGCGCCGGACAATACATTCGCCTGCAACGCCACGATCGTTTCTGGCGCGGCAAACCGCTGATGCCGCAGGTAATTGTCGATCTGGGTTCAGGTGGAACAGGCCGACTCTCCAAACTGCTGACCGGCGAGTGCGACGTGCTTGCCTGGCCTGCGGCCAGCCAGTTGACCATTTTGCGCGACGACCCACGCCTGCGCCTGACCCTGCGCCCGGGAATGAACATCGCTTATCTGGCGTTTAACACCGATAAGCCGCCGCTGAATAATCCGGCCGTGCGCCATGCGCTGGCGTTAGCGATCAACAATCAGCGTCTGATGCAGTCGATTTACTACGGGACCGCGGAAACCGCCGCCTCTATTCTTCCGCGCGCCTCCTGGGCCTATGACGGCGAGGCGAAGATTACCGAATATAATCCGGCGAAAGCGCGCGAACAGCTTAAAGCGCTGGGGGCAGAAAACCTGACGCTACAGCTGTGGGTGCCCACCAGCTCTCAGGCGTGGAACCCCAGCCCGCTGAAAACGGCTGAGCTGTTGCAGGCTGATATGGCGCAGGTGGGCGTTAAGGTGATCATCGTGCCTGTCGAAGGCCGTTTCCAGGAGGCGCGTCTGATGGACATGAATCACGACTTAACGCTGGCTGGCTGGTCCACCGACAGTAACGACCCGGACAGCTTCTTCCGTCCTCTGCTGAGCTGTGCGGCAATCAACTCCCAGACCAACTACGCCCACTGGTGTAACCGGGAATTTGATGCCGTGCTGCAAAAAGCGTTGGCGTCTCAACAGCTTGCCTCACGCATTGAGGCCTATGATGAAGCGCAAAATATTCTGGCCAGAGAACTTCCCGTGTTGCCGCTTGCCTCTTCCCTGCGCCTCCAGGCCTACCGTTACGATATTAAAGGGCTGGTACTCAGCCCGTTTGGTAACGCCTCCTTCGCGGGCGTCACCCGTGAGAAAGAACAAGAGGTGAAGAAACCATGATTATATTTACCTTGCGTCGGCTGCTGTTACTGCTGGTCACCCTGTTCTTCCTGACCTTTGTCGGCTTTAGCCTGAGCTACTTTACGCCGCACGCCCCGCTTCAGGGCTCATCCCTCTGGGACGCCTGGCTGTTCTGGTTTAATGGCCTGCTACACTGGGATTTTGGCGTGTCCAGCATTAACGGACAGCTCATCTCCGAGCAGCTGAAAGTGGTTTTCCCGGCCACCATGGAGCTGTGTGTACTCGCCTTTGGCTTTGCCCTCATGGTGGGGATCCCGGTGGGGATGCTGGCGGGCATTTATCGTAATAAGTGGCAGGATAAATTCATCAGCGCGCTTGCCTTAATTGGCTTTTCCATCCCTGTTTTCTGGCTGGCGCTGCTGCTTACCCTCTTCTTCTCACTGACGTTAGGCTGGCTGCCGGTATCTGGCCGTTTTGATCTGCTGTATAACGTGCAAACGGTGAGCGGCTTCGCCATCGTTGACGCCTGGCTTTCTGATTCAGTCTGGCGCGACGAAATGATCGTGAGCGCGCTGCGCCACATGGTGCTGCCGGTGCTCACGCTGGCCGTCGCGCCGACGACCGAAGTAATTCGCCTGATGCGTATCAGCACTATCGACGTCTTCGATCAAAACTATGTGAAGGCCGCCGCCACGCGCGGACTGTCTCGCCTGACGATTCTCCGTCGCCATGTGCTGCACAATGCGCTGCCACCCGTAATCCCACGTCTTGGGCTGCAATTTTCAACCATGCTGACGCTGGCGATGATCACCGAGATGGTTTTCAGCTGGCCGGGCCTTGGACGCTGGATGATCAACGCCATTCGCCAGCAGGATTACGCGGCGATCTCTGCCGGCGTGATGGTGATTGGCTCCCTGGTCATTATTGTTAACGTTGTTTCCGATATTTTGGGTGCCATGGCCAACCCATTGAAGCATAAGGAATGGTATGCCTTACGATAACGTCTACAGCGAAAAGCGCACGCCCGGTGCGCTACGTACCGTGTGGCGTAATTTTTACGGCGACACCACGGCGATGATCGGCTTTTACGGCTGCATTGGCCTCGTGTTGCTGTGCGTTTTGGGTTCGTGGTTTGCACCGTATGGCATCGATCAGCAGTTCCTTGGTTATCAGCTTTTACCGCCGTCGTGGTCGCGTTACGGGGAGGTTTCGTTCTTCCTGGGGACTGACGATCTCGGACGCGACGTGCTAAGTCGTTTACTGAGCGGCGCCGCACCTACGGTAGGCGGCGCGTTCGTGGTCACCCTGGCTGCCGCGATCTGCGGCCTGGCGCTGGGCATTTTTGCCGGCTCAACCCACGGGCTGCGGTCGGCCGTGCTTAACCATATTCTTGATACCCTGCTCTCTATTCCTTCGCTACTGCTGGCGATTATCGTCGTGGCCTTCGCGGGGCCGCACCTCACCCATGCGATGTTCGCCGTCTGGCTGGCCATTCTGCCGCGCATGGTGCGTTCGGTTTACAGCCTGGTTCACGACGAGCTGGAAAAAGAGTATGTCGTCGCCGCCCGTCTGGATGGCGCCACCACGTTTAATATTTTGTGGTTTGCCGTGCTGCCTAACATTGCCGCCGGGCTGGTGACGGAGATCACCCGCGCCCTTTCGATGGCGATTCTGGATATCGCAGCGCTGGGCTTCCTGGACCTTGGCGCGCAGCTTCCCTCCCCGGAATGGGGCGCCATGCTCGGCGATGCGCTGGAGCTGATTTACGTTGCGCCGTGGACGGTCATGCTGCCGGGCGCGGCCATCATGGTGAGCGTGCTGCTCGTTAACCTGCTGGGCGACGGGATCCGCCGCGCAATCAATGCGGGGGTGCAATAATGCCGTTACTCGATATCCGCAACCTCACGATAGAAATTAAAACGGGCGAAGGCTGGGTCAAGGCCGTGGATCGCATCAGCATTACGCTCGCAGAGGGCGAAATCCGCGGGCTGGTGGGCGAATCGGGTTCGGGGAAAAGTCTGATCGCCAAGGCCATTTGCGGCGTGGCGAAAGACAACTGGCGGGTGACCGCCGATCGTATGCGCTTCGACGACATCGATCTGTTGCGTCTCTCCCCGCGCGAACGCCGTAAACTGGTGGGCCATAACGTCTCGATGATTTTCCAGGAGCCGCAATCCTGTCTCGATCCGTCCGAGCGCGTCGGGAAACAGCTGATGCAGAACATCCCCGGCTGGACCTATAAAGGCCGCTGGTGGCAGCGTTTCGGCTGGCGCAAACGCCGTGCCATTGAGCTGTTGCACCGTGTCGGGATCAAAGACCATAAAGACGCGATGCGCAGTTTCCCCTACGAACTGACCGACGGTGAATGCCAGAAAGTGATGATTGCCATCGCCCTGGCGAATCAGCCGCGTCTGCTGATTGCGGACGAACCAACGAACGCGATGGAGCCAACCACCCAGGCCCAGATTTTCCGCCTGCTCACGCGTCTGAACCAGAATAACAACACCACCATTTTGCTGATCAGTCACGACCTGCAAATGCTGAGCAAGTGGGCGGATAAAATTGATGTAATGTATTGCGGCCAGACGGTAGAAACCGCGCCAAGTGAAGACCTGGTGACGACGCCACATCATCCCTACACGCAGGCGCTGATCAGGGCGATCCCGGACTTTGGCAGCGCGATGCCGCACAAAAGCCGTCTGAATACGCTGCCTGGCGCGATACCGCTGCTGGAATCGCTGCCCATTGGCTGCCGTCTGGGACCACGTTGCCCGTATGCTCAGCGTAAATGCATTGAAACACCGCGCCTGACAGGGCCGAAAAACCATCTGTTTGCCTGTCATTTCCCGCTGAACATGGAGAGAGAGTGAAATGGTCGAAACCTTACTGGAAGTACGTAACCTGAGTAAGACCTTTCGCTATCGCACCGGCCTGTTTCACCGTCAGACCGTCGAGGCGGTTAAACCGCTGAGCTTTACGCTGCGCGAAAAGCAGACGCTGGCGATTATCGGTGAAAACGGCTCGGGCAAATCGACCCTGGCAAAAATGCTCGCGGGCATGGTCGAGCCAAGCGGCGGTGAAATACTGATTGACGATCATCCTCTGGAATTTGGGGACTACTCTTTTCGCAGTCAGCGCATCCGGATGATTTTTCAGGATCCGTCGACGTCCCTGAACCCGCGCCAGCGTATTTCCCAGATCCTGGATTTCCCGCTGCGGTTGAATACCGACCTGGAGCCGGAAGCGCGTCGCAAACGGATTGTCGAAACCCTGCGTCTGGTAGGCCTCCTGCCCGACCATGTCAGTTATTACCCGCACATGCTGGCCCCGGGCCAAAAACAGCGTCTCGGTCTGGCCCGCGCGCTGATCCTGCGCCCGAAAGTTATTATCGCCGACGAAGCGCTGGCGTCGCTGGATATGTCGATGCGTTCGCAGCTCATTAACCTGATGCTGGAGTTACAGGAAAAGCAGGGGATCTCGTATATTTACGTGACTCAGCACCTGGGCATGATGAAACACATCAGCGACCAGGTGCTGGTGATGCACCAGGGAGAAGTGGTCGAGCGCGGCAGTACCGCTGACGTACTGGCCTCCCCGCTCCATGACCTGACAAAACGCCTGATTGCCGGACACTTTGGTGAAGCATTGACGGCGGACGCGTGGCGTAAAGATCGTTAGCCGTTGCGTAACCCGCTTGCCAGCAGAGTAAACACCTCTATAGCATGCGGAAGGGTCTTCTGCGGTTCATCACTCGCGGCAATCAGCAGAGCCGCATTCAGCGCAGCGCCGTTCAGCAGATGGGCTGCGACTCTGGCATCCATCTTTTTGATTACGTTGCACTCCATCATTTTTTCGATGGTCTGACGGGTCGACTCAAGGCAGTTGTTCTGGCTGGGCCATTGCGCCGGGTCACCCAGAACAGCCGGGCCGTCAAGAAGGACGATACGCTGAACTTCCGGAACGAGCGCCATTTTGATATAGGCGATGCCCTCCGCCAGCAGTCGCTCCCAGTCATCATCGGCGGCGGCGGCAATCGCTTTCGCGTTTGCTGCCATTTCGCTGTCTATCTGCGCGACCACCGCCGCCAGTAATCCCTTCTTGTCGTTGAAATTATGATATAGCGCGCCGCGTGTTAACCCCACGCTTGCCGTGAGTTCATCCATTGACGCTGCGGCATAGCCTTTTTCAGCAAATGCCTTCCGCGCCGCCTGAATCATTTTCTCGCGATTTTCCTGGGCCGTTTCAGCACGACGTTTTGTAGCCATGGGACTTCCTTCATTAAGCGGTAATTATAATTTGACATACGCGGCGTATGTGGATTACATTTTTGACATACATCGCGTATGTTACTTCTACTGCGTAAGCACAACAATACCTCTGACAGAAAAGGAAAAGCCATGCATCCACGTGACCCCGTCTTTCCGGCTAATCGACATGCCCTCTATGAAGAGCATGGCTATTCAGCAGCAATCCGCTCTGGCGATCTGTTATTTGTTTCCGGTCAGGTTGGCAGCCGCAGCGATGGCACACCTGAACCCGACTTCCCCGCTCAGGTGCAGCTGGCGTTCGATAATTTACGGGCGACTCTGGCAGCCGCAGGGTGTACTTTTGACGATCTGATTGATGTCACGACATTTCATACCGATCCTGAAAACCAGTTCCCCGCCATCATGGAGGCAAAAAAACTGGCGTTTCCGCACCCCCCTTACCCAAACTGGACAGCAATAGGCGTTAACTGGCTTGCGGGTTTTGATTTCGAAATTAAGGTTATCGCCAGGATCCCTACGCCCGCGAATTAACATCTGGCAGCAAACTGATTTACCGTTAAGCTATCACTGACGCACAAATGAAAGACAGCATCAGCAACTATATTCTCTCCTGGGTAGAAGAAAATAACTTTACTATTTTACACATTGGTGATTTGGTTGCAGATATTGGATACAGCAGAAGAACCATCGAAACATGGTTTAAAGAGAAGTATCGGCTCTCTTTAGGTGAATATATTCTCCGACGGAGGTTAAGCCGTGCAGCCATTATGCTGAGAATGACGTCGATTCCGGTGACGGATATTGCGTATTTATTCCATTACCAGAGCAGTCAAGGATTTTCCAGAGCCTTTAAAAAAATGATGGGGCTGACACCCTCTGAGTACAGATGTGCCAGAGGGTGGAATTTTGACATCTTACAGCCCTCTTTTTTATTAAGCGAACATGAAACGCCTGAGCTCGAGGTCTGCTATCTGGATGAAACGTTTATCTATACGCATGAAATTATCGAACACGATCATCTTTTTGATACCTCAGTGCATAATATTACTAAAAAAATCAAAAAGCTCCTGACAGAAAACCGCCATGATATCGATAAAATTATTCTGATGCCCCGCCGCCCCGAGTTAGGCAAAAGCCGATCGTATCTGGTCGAGGTATTAATATCGTACGCGTTACAAAGCGACACGGTGACAAATAAAAAATCCTGCATTGTGCGTGGGAGATACGCAAGAATGCCCTTTAGCGGTAGCTGGGAAATCTACAGCGCGTTTAACAAGATTGCCTTCGTTAAGGCGATGGTAAATCAACGCCTGACGTTGCGCGACGGTATTTACCTGATGAAAATTAATGGGTACAGCGATGAGTGTGTCGATTTTGATGTTTTCATCCCCATCCTGTAACCTCAGCTTCATTCAGCCTGTCTGGTAACAATTCTGTTTTTACCGTTGTGCTTAGCCTCATACAACGCCTCGTCCACGTCACGCATAATATCATTGCCGTTGACGTTATTCTGAATGGCTGAGCACACGCCGATACTTAATGTGACCTTTACAGGGAGAGCATAATGATAGCCCGGCCCGGTGCGCTGTTGAACGTTCTGGCGAATACGCTCCGCGACGGCCATAGCCTGCTTACCGTCGGTATCCGGCAGCAGCAGACCAAATTCCTCGCCTCCCAGTCGGGCAAAGATGTCGTTATCGCGAATGCTGTCTTTGATAATATCCACGACCGCCAGAATCACGCGATCCCCCACAAGATGCCCCCAGTTATCGTTAATCGACTTAAAGTTGTCGATGTCCAGCATCATAATGCTGGTCCCCTTTTCTGTCCTGAGGGAGCGGACCCGCGGAAGTGCCTCATAAAAATATTTACGGTTGTAGATCTGAGTAAGCGGATCGCGATCAACCCGATCGCCGAAAATTTTCAACAGGTTAAAGACATGGAACATTAAGGTACAAATCACAAATAATTTGCTGAGGACCTCTACTGCCCGGCTGATATACCAGAGCGACAGATTGTAGGTATCAAGCAGTAAGAGGAAAAAATTGTAAACGATGGCGGAAAGGCAAACCACAATAATACTGTTCCAGATCCCGGACGCCAGGCGTGTCACAGAGATCATATAACAAAGTAAAGCCGACCAGAGCAGGATCAGAACGTTTACGTACCTGATATCCCAGACAGGATAATGATGTTCATCTTCGTATGCTGCAATCGTTAATGTCCAGGCCGGATGGTAGCTGCTGAGATAATGGGCCAGCATCGGAAACATAACCAGTGTCATCATTAATGCTAACGTCATGCTGATCTTATTTCGGAATCTGAGCGTGGATCGTATCGTGATTTTTTCCACACGGACCGCCAGCGCCAGTAATACGATAAAGCTCAGCTGCCGAAAAAAATAGAATACCGCCGTATCGTTGGTTTTTGCCGCCTGGGTAAAACCAGCATGCTCCGGAAGCTGAATGACAATGATCGTCTCAATGAAATAAACCAGCCCACTAAGAAATGCCAGGCTCAGGATGAATAAGGAAAAACGCGATCGGTCGGAGGCATACAGCATCTGGATAAAAATAAAGATAATGGTATCCAGAAAGAACAGCGCAATCATGACGATCAAATAGGTGGTCATAGGCACCCTGAAACCAGGATTATCATTCACGCAAAAGGAGTTCACCGCGATCATAAGCGCAAAAAGCGCCGCACCTGACAGCATGATCAGTTTTTCGGCCAACGTTATATTTTTCATCTTCCTTCTTACCGCACACAGATAAAGACTCAAAATGGCATAGCCGTTATCGACCCTCGCGCAATTTTAAAGCGTTTAAAGGGCTAAACGGATCATTTTGCGCAAAAGGCGCTGGACACATCAGCATGAGGGCGGCGTCACGGTGCCCGCTGGTTGGATGAGGCGAACCCCGCGTGCGGTGATATACTGCTGGGATACACACGAAACGGCCTGATGAAGAGTCAGTTCAACCTCTTCCGTGAGCCCATTCACGGCGCAGGAGCGAGAAATATCGTGACACATGGGGCTGTGAGTGGGCTATAATTTCGAGCTAATTTCGAATGATTTTGAAATACTGCCTGTAACGCTATGAATTACAAGGCAAAATAAGCAATGAATATAAGGATTAAAGCTATGGGTTTTCTTTCCGGTAAGCGCATTCTGGTGACTGGCGTTGCCAGCAAACTGTCCATCGCATACGGCATCGCACAGGCAATGCATCGCGAAGGCGCTGAGCTGGCGTTCACCTACCAGAACGACAAGCTGAAAGGCCGTGTTGAAGAATTTGCCGCGCAGCTGGGTTCCAGCATTGTTCTGGAATGTGACGTTGCACAAGACGAAAGCATTGATGGCATGTTTGCTGAACTGGCAAAAGCATGGCCGAAATTCGACGGTTTTGTTCACTCCATCGGCTTCGCTCCTGGCGACCAGCTGGACGGCGACTACGTGAACGCGGTTACCCGTGATGGCTTCAAAATCGCCCACGACATCAGCTCCTACAGCTTCGTTGCAATGGCAAAATCCTGCCGCGCGATGCTGAACCCGGGCGCAGCCCTGCTGACCCTGTCCTACCTCGGCGCAGAACGTGCTATCCCTAACTACAACGTTATGGGTCTGGCGAAAGCGTCTCTGGAAGCCAACGTGCGCTACATGGCGAACGCAATGGGTCCTGAAGGCGTGCGTGTTAACGCTATTTCTGCGGGTCCAATCCGTACCCTGGCCGCTTCCGGTATCAAAGATTTCCGTAAAATGCTGGCACACTGCGAAGCGGTTACCCCGATTCGTCGTACCGTTACCATCGAAGATGTGGGTAACTCTGCGGCATTCCTGTGCTCTGACCTTTCCGCAGGTATCTCCGGCGAAGTGGTTCACGTTGACGGCGGCTTCAACATCGCTGCAATGAACGAGCTGGAAATCAAATAAGCTTGTCACTCTCTTCCCGCCAGGGAAGAGAGTTTCTCCCCGCCCCGCTCCTCGTTATTCCGTTCTGCTATTTGTTATCACCTAACAATATTTTTCCCCTCATCCGCCTTACGCCAGGATATTGATCGCCATTTTGAGATCAAGGAACGCCCATGGAACAACGCCGTTTTTCCGGCAAAGGCCACTGGTATCATGAAACCCAGTCGAATCATTCGCAGACGGACGTTCTGCCGCTGGTGCCCGAAGCCGCTAACGTCGACGACCGTTTTTTGCTCGATTTAGCCCTGCCCGATGACATTCTCGCAAGCTGTGCTGGTTGGCTTGCGCCTGCCCGAACCCTGTGTCATCTTTTGTTCCCGCTTGATACTCCCGTGAGCCGTCTGCATACGCTCAGCGCCTACGACAGGCTGAGCACGGCATTAACGGTTGCCCAGGCGTGTGGTGTTCAGCGGCTCTGTAACCACTACGCTGCCCTGCTCGCCCCTCTTCCGGGGCCGGACTCCTCCCGGGAAAGCAATCGACGCCTTGCAGAAATTACCCAGTATGCCCGCCAGTTAGCCAGCTCACCCGATGTGATCGATGACAAAGCCCAAAACCAGCTTGATGAGGTTGGACTCACAACGTATGACATTGTGCTTATCAACCAGATCATCGGCTTTGTCGGTTTTCAGGCGCGAGTGGTCGCGGTATTTCAGGCATTGCTTGGCCATCCGGTACGCTGGTTGCCCGGGCACCACATTCAGCCCCATACGCTGCCGGTCAGCTTCAGCAGATGGACCGCCACGCTACCCGCGGTAGAGCTAAAATATGCCAGTGCGCTTCAGCTTGAGGCACTCTCACGCTGGCAGGCGGAACCGGCGCTTGAAGCGCTCACCCCTGTGCTGTGTCATGAGCCGATGCTGCTTAATCTGACGGGCGAAATTCTGCTTAACCATCCGCTAAGTGAAGGTCCCGCGTCTTCGATGATCTCAGCCGCTCGTGCGCTGCTCGTCGCCTCTCCGGATCGCTTTAGCGCCGCTCAGTTAACGCCCCTGACCGGGTCGGGTCTCTCGCCAGAGAAGGCCATCAATCTGCTAACCCGAGATGCATTTTATGGCTGGCTGAACCGTCTGCGCGTGGCGCTCGGCAAAGAGGAATAACCATACTCTTTACCTAAAGAGCGCTTGCTGTAGCAGTGAGATTCGCGTAAAACTGTCAGCCGCTCAATGGCTACGAAAATAGAACATTATGTTTCAGGACAACCCGCTGCTAGCGCAGCTTAAACAGCAACTGCATTCCCAGACGCCGCGTGCAGAAGGGGTCGTAAAAGCCACGGAAAAGGGCTTTGGCTTTCTTGAAGTTGACGGGCAGAAGAGCTACTTCATTCCGCCTCCTCAGATGAAGAGAGTGATGCATGGCGACCGCATTTCGGCCGTTATTCATACCGAAAAGGAACGAGAGTCTGCCGAGCCGGAAGCACTGATCGAACCTTTCCTGACCCGCTTTGTCGGGAAAGTGCATAAAAAAGACGATCGTCTTTCCGTCGTGCCGGACCATCCTCTCCTGAAAGATGCTATTCCGTGCCGCGCCGCGCGTGGCGTTGAGCATGATTTTGTTGAGGGTGACTGGGCGGTTGCAGAGATGCGCCGTCATCCTTTAAAAGGCGATCGCGGTTTCTACGCCGAGCTTACCCAATACATTACCTTCGGCGACGACCATTTCGTCCCATGGTGGGTGACGCTGGCGCGCCACAATCTCGAAAAAGAAGCGCCTGATGGCGTGGCGACTGAAATGCAGGACGAAGGTCTGGAACGTCGCGATCTGACGGCGCTGGACTTTGTCACCATTGACAGCGCCAGCACCGAGGATATGGACGATGCGCTGTATGCCGAAGAGACAGTCGATGGCAAACTGCATCTGACCGTCGCCATCGCCGACCCTACCGCATGGATTGTCGAAGGCAGCAAGCTGGACGAGATGGCCAAAGTGCGCTCGTTCACCAACTACCTGCCGGGCTTTAACATTCCGATGTTGCCGCGTGAACTTTCCGACGATCTTTGTTCGCTGCGTGCGCATGAAGTACGTCCGGTGCTGGCATGTCGGATGACCATTGCGGCTGACGGTACCATTGAAGAAGATATTGAATTCTTCGCCGCCACCATCGAATCCAAAGCCAAGCTGGCCTATGACGACGTGTCCGACTGGCTGGAGAACACGGGCAACTGGAAACCCGAGTCGGACAACATTGCCGCACAAATTCGTCTGTTGCACCGCGTCTGCCTGAGCCGCAGCGAATGGCGTCAAACTCACGCGCTGGTCTTCAAAGATCGTCCGGACTACCGTTTTGTGCTGGGTGAAAAAGGTGAAGTGCTGAATATCGTCGCTGAGCCGCGCCGTATTGCCAACCGCATCGTTGAAGAAGCGATGATTTCCGCCAACATTTGTGCTGCACGCGTGCTGCGCGACAAATTAGGCTTTGGCATTTACAACGTGCACACCGGGTTTGATCCGGCGAACACCGAAGCGCTGGCTGCCCTGCTGAAAACCCATGACGTACACGTCGATCCTGAGGAAGTGCTGACCCTGCAAGGTTTCTGCAAACTGCGCCGCGAGCTGGACGCACAGCCGTCAGGGTTCCTCGACAGCCGTATTCGCCGCTTCCAGTCCTTTGCGGAAATCAGCACCGAGCCTGGCCCGCACTTCGGCCTTGGCCTTGAGGCTTACGCGACCTGGACCTCCCCGATCCGTAAGTACGGCGACATGGTTAACCATCGTCTGCTGAAAGCGATCATCAAAGGGGAATCTGTTGCCCGCCCACAGGATGGTACGACATTGCAGATGGCAGAACGTCGCCGTCTCAACCGTATGGCGGAGCGTGATGTCGGCGACTGGTTGTACGCGCGCTTCCTGAATGATAAGGCAGGGACTGATACCCGTTTCCCGGCTGAAATCATTGACATCAGCCGCGGCGGTATGCGCGTTCGCCTGGTGGATAATGGCGCCGTTGCCTTTATTCCTGCCCCGTTCCTGCATGCCGTCCGCGACGAACTGGTTTGTAGCCAGGAAAACGGGACCGTGCAAATTAAAGGCGAAACGGTTTACAAGGTCACTGACGTGATTGATGTCACCATCGCTGAAGTGCGCATGGAAACCCGCAGTATTATCGTGCGCCCTGTCGCCTGATAACCGCGTAAACTTCCGGCCGTTCCGTTAAGGGGTGGCCGGGAGTTCTCTCCTGAATTATCTCCCGCAAAATCATCGTTTTTTCTCACACTTTTCTGTTTCCCAACGCCACATTTCTCCAGAATTATCTACAGTAAAAGAGAGCCGTCATTGTCGACTGCAAATGAATAATTTGTGCGCTACTCAGCAGCCGCGGGAGAAAACGTGATGGACGATCTGGAGCAGAATTTGCTGTTTCGTTACATGGGTACGCATAGCCCCTGGTGGCGACTGACAGCAGACAGCAATGCTCTGCATCTTGCTGCCAGTGAAAGCGCTGACATCATTCAGGTGGTTGCGCTGGATGATGAACAGGCCGCGCTGATCCGCCAGCTCACCGTAATCACCTCCAGCATTGCCATGACCCTGCCTTTGTACGGTGTGGACGTTCCCGTTCATCTTGTCGGCCGTAAAATTAACAAAAATGAGTGGGCAGGAACGGCATCAGCCTGGAACGATACCCCTTCCGTTGCGCGCGACCTGGCGCAGGGGCTCTCCTTCGCCGAACAGGTAGTTTCCGAGGCTAACTCCGTGATTGTGATCCTCGACCAGAACGGGAATATTCAGCGCTTCAACCGTTTAAGTGAAGAATATACGGGCCTGAAGGAACAGGAAGTTATCGGGCAAAACGTGTTCAAACTGTTTATGAGCCGCAGCGAAGCCGCGGCCTCCAAACGCAACATCACCGGTTTTTTTCGTAACGGCAGCTCCTACGAAGTTGAACGCTGGATCAAGACCCGCAAGGGGCAGCGCCTGTTTCTCTTCAGAAATAAATTTGTTCACAGCGGCAGCGGAAAAAATGAAATTTTCCTCATCTGTTCAGGTACCGACATAACCGAGGAGCGTCGGGCCCAGGAGCGCCTGCGCGTTCTCGCCAATACGGATACGATTACCGGTTTGCCTAACCGAAATGCCATCCATGAGCTGATCTCTGATGCCATCACCGCTCGGGGTGACACGCAGGTTGGCGTAGTTTACCTCGATCTGGATAATTTTAAAAAAGTGAACGATGCCTATGGGCATATGTTTGGCGACCAGCTGCTACAGGCCGTTGCGCTGGCGATCCTGAGCTGCCTGGACGAAGGACAAACCCTGGCGCGCCTGGGTGGGGATGAGTTTATCGTGATGGCCACCGATACCTCGCAGGGCGCGCTGGAAGCGATGGCGTCGCGAATACTGACCCGACTGCGTCAACCTTTCCGCATCGGGCTGATTGAGGTTTACACCGGCTGCTCGCTGGGCATCGCGCTTGCGCCCCAGCACGGTAACGATCGCGAAAGCGTCATTCGCAATGCCGACACCGCCATGTACACCGCCAAAGAAAATGGCCGGGGCAAATTCTGCGTCTTCTCGCCAGAGATGAACCAGCGCGTATTTGAATACCTGTGGCTGGATACCAACCTGCGTAAAGCGCTGGATAACGATCAGCTGTTAATCCACTACCAGCCCAAAATGACCTGGCGCGGCGAAGTCAGAAGTCTGGAGGCGCTGGTGCGCTGGCAGTCGCCAGAGCGTGGCCTGATCCCGCCGATGGAGTTTATCTCCTATGCAGAGGAATCAGGGCTGATTGTGCCTCTGGGCCGCTGGGTTATGCTTGATGTGGTGCGCCAGGTAGCAAAATGGCGCGACAAGGGGATCAACATGCGCGTCGCGGTCAACGTCTCCGCCCGTCAGCTGGCGGACCAGACCATCTTCAGTGACCTGAAGCAGGCGCTGAAAGACCTGAATTTTGAATACTGCCCGATTGACGTGGAATTAACCGAAAGCTGTCTCATTGAAAATGAAGAACTGGCCCTGTCAGTGATCCAGCAATTTAGCCGCCTGGGAGCGCAAATTCATCTGGATGACTTTGGTACGGGGTACTCTTCCCTGTCGCAACTGGCGCGCTTCCCTATCGATGCCATTAAGCTTGACCAGTCTTTCGTGCGGGATATCCATAAGCAGTCCATTTCACAGTCGCTGGTGCGTGCGATAGTCGCCGTGGCCCAGGCGTTAAATTTGCAGGTCATTGCTGAAGGGGTGGAAAGTGCAAAAGAAGACGCCTTTCTGACGAAGAATGGCGTCAACGAACGGCAGGGTTATCTTTTTGCTAAGCCCATGCCCGCTGCCGCATTCGAGCGATGGCTAAAACGTTATCAGGCCAGGAATGTCCGTTAGCTGGCTTTGCGTAAGCCCGTCGCCTGATGGCGATTTTGCAGCATAACCAGCCGCTCCATGTAGGCGATATCCTTCGGTTCAAGGCAGAAGGCGGCATCAACCCAATCCTCAGTAATGTCCATCAACTCGCTTCGCGGAAGTGGCAGCACGCGCGTACGTGCACGCAGCATGGCCCTTACGCCGTTCAGCTTCGGCTGTAGCGTGTCGATAAACGTCCGCACCGAAACATAGCTCTGTAACGGCTCAAATAAGAGATCCACAAGACCATGCTGCTCATACCATTCCGCCGTATGCGTCTCACCTTTGTAGATCAGCGCCTCCGCCATTTTCATGCCGGCACGACGCGCCACCAGTGAATAGCCGCCCATGCCCGGGAACAGATTGAACGCGATTTCCGGAAAGCCTAATCGGGCATCGCGCTGGGCCAGAATGAAATGATGCGCCAGCGCGGCTTCAAACCCGCCCCCTAAAGCGCTTCCTTCCACCATAGCCAGCGTGACAGCGCCGGTATCAAACCCTCGCGAGGCGGCATGAACGCAGTCCACACAGGCCCGGGCATAGGCGCGTAACGCTTCGCGTCGGTTGTTTTTGATGCACTCAACGAAGAACTGTAAATCACCGCCGGTATTGTAGATGTCGGGGACCAGCGATCCGGTGACCCAAAAATCAACGACAAATCCGGACTGTCGAACCAGCCAGGAGAGATTCATGATCTCCTCGATCAGCGCATGGTTGAAGCAAGGCCGTGGCGTGGCGCGTAACATCATCCACACCGTACGCCGTTCGGCCTCATAATAAGCCGCCAGTTGAGTGAATCGTTCAGCATCAGTAAACAATGTGCAGGTTGTCTGGTTGATAACTGTCATAGTCGAATTCCTCTTATAAAAAAGCGCGTTGCGCGCAGTTTTAGACTAATCCACCCCTACAACCCGCAGCAGACGGGGGTTAAATTTATCACTTTCATTTATGGACTTTGGTTATTGCATTTTTTACCTTCTCTTTTGAATCAATTTTCTGCATCATTGATAATATTAACTTTTCGCTTCAGGGTGAGCTTATGTCTAACATTGATGCAACAGCCGTGGCGCAGCGTATTGATACTGTGCTGGATATTCTTGTCGCAGGCGATTATCACTCTGCTATCCGTAATCTTGAGATCCTCAAGTCTGAACTGCTGGCTGAGAACGGCGCTGATAACGCTCCAGAATCCACTCAACCTAAAGCCCCGTGGGAAGTGTAACAACGTCGTTTCCGACCTTGCCTTTTAAATGGATGCTATGAACTCCCGACAACAAATCATTTTGCAGATGGTGATCGATCAGGGACGCGTAAGCGTGGTCGATCTCGCTAAAGCCACCGGCGTTTCTGAAGTCACCATTCGTCAGGATCTGAATCTTCTGGAAAAACAGAGCTACCTGCGGCGTGCGCACGGATATGCCGTTCCACTGGACAGCGACGACGTTGAAACCCGCATGATGAACAATTATGCGCTCAAGCGGGAGCTGGCGGAGTTTGCTGCATCCCTGGTGAATAACGGTGAGACCGTCTTTATTGAAAATGGCAGCAGTAACGCCCTTCTGGCGCGCACGCTTGCCGATCAAAAAGACGTTACCATCATCACCGTAAGCAGCTATATTGCCCATCTGTTGAAGGAAACTCGCTGCGAGGTGATTCTGCTGGGCGGCATTTACCAGAAGAAAAGCGAAAGCATGGTGGGGCCATTAACGCGCCAATATGTTCAGCAGGTTCACTTCAGTAAGGCATTCATAGGTATTGATGGCTGGCAGCCCGACACCGGCTTTACCGGCCGCGACATGATGCGTTCAGACGTGGTTAACGCCGTACTCGCCAAAGAGTGTGAAGCGATTGTGCTGACCGACAGCTCTAAGTTTGGCGCCGTACACCCTTATACGATGGGGCCGGCCTCGCGCTTCAGCCGTGTAATCACGGATGAGCGTTTGCGTGATGAATATCGCCAGCAATTAGAACAAGACGGTCTGACTGTCGATATTGTAAAAAAAACGGCCTGATTATCCTGCTGCGCCCAAATAATGGGCGCACTTAAACCTTTCTCTGAGAGTATTCCGACCCTTCCTTTAAGAGTTTTTACCTGTTGAAACCGTTCTAAACACGTAAAATTAGTATTAGCGATATAACAGGAAGTGACTATCACCTGCGTGATGATGAAACGCCTGCGCGACCAGCTTTCACGGGAACAGAATTTAAGTATGGATATTGTCTATACTTAAAGTGCATTCCTTTCCGTGAATCGATAATTCAGGAGAAAGTATTATGACCTTTACCAGCAAAAAATTAGCCGCCGCTGTTCTGGCAATCACTGTAGCAATGTCCCTGAGCGCTTGCTCTAACTGGTCTAAACGTGACCGTAACACCGCGATTGGTGCCGGTGCTGGTGCGCTTGGTGGTGCAGTCTTAACGGATGGTAGTACGCTGGGTACATTAGGTGGTGCTGCCGTAGGTGGTATTATCGGTCACCAGGTGGGCAAATAATCACCATAACGGCTCTCACCGGCATAATAATATATTAAGTATTTTCAGGTCTGACTTACGCACGTAAAAAAAAGAGCCACGGCAATGTCCGTGGCTCATTTATTTTAGCCGCCCGCCAGTTTGACTTTCATTCCTTTGGCTTCCAGCAGCGTTTTAATTAAATCTCGTTTATCGCCCTGAATCTCAATAATGCCGTCTTTTACTGCCCCACCGCATCCGCACTTCTTTTTAAGCTCAGCGGCGAGCTTTACCAGGTCTGCATCATCCAGGTCAATGCCGGTGACAAGGCAAACGCCTTTCCCTTTTCTGCCGCTGGTCTGGCGCTGAATTCGCACGATACCATCGCCTTTTGGACGTTCAGCTTTCTCTTTTGGCTCTTCAATGCGCCCGGTATCCGTTGAATAGACCAGACGACTGTTGGCGTCACGCATTATGCCCCCTTTTTCAGTGATGCATTAATCGCTTTCAGGGTCTCTGCCGGATGAGCGGATTGCGTCACCGGGCGACCAATCACCATATAGTCTACACCCGCGCTCAGCGCCTGCTCAGGCGTCATGATACGTCGCTGATCCCCTGACTCGCTGCCTGCTGGACGAATACCTGGCGTCACCAGTTTAAAATCGCGGCCCAACTCAGATTTGAAGCGAACCGCCTCCTGAGCCGAACAGACCACGCCATCGAGACCACACTGTTGCGTGAGGCGCGCCAGACGCTCTGCATGTTCGGCAGGTGACAACGTCACACCCAGGTCGCGCAGGTCGGATTCATCCATACTGGTCAGCACGGTGACGGCGATCAGAAGCGGAGCGTCATTACCAAACGGCACCAGCGCTTCGCGCGCAGCCGTCATCATGCGTGCCCCGCCCGATGCATGTACGTTAACCATCCACACGCCGAGTTCAGCTGCCGCAGCAACGGCGTGCGCAGTGGTATTTGGAATGTCGTGGAATTTCAGGTCGAGGAAAACGTCGAAACCACGTTGATGCAGATCGCGGACGATTTGTGGGCCGAACAGCGTAAACATCTCTTTGCCTACTTTCAGACGGCAATCGCGGGGATCAATGCCATCAACAAAGGCCAGTGCGGCGTCACGGTTATTGTAATCCAGAGCAACAACTACGGGAGAATCGGTAACTACGCGGGAAGTGGAGGATGTAACAGACGTCATGACCAGCCCTTTTCGTCTATGGGCGCGCAGCGGCGCGGAACAGATAAACGGCGTGCATTCTACCTGCCCTCGGGGTAAATGAACAGAATCGAATGCTTTTCCTGCTGAACCCCAGACCGCACGGTGCTGATGGAATTACTGTAACCACTAGTATGTTGTAACTAAAGTGCAGCGTTTTAAAAAATTACTGCCCGTCCAGACCTCGGATTGGCTTAATGGTGGACCACGCCCGGCAGGAAGGGCAATGCCAGTAGAGCGAATAGGCGGTGAAGCCGCATTTCTGGCAGCGATAGCGCGGTTTGCTGCGCACCTGTTCACCCACCATGTCTCGCAGCACCATCAGGCTCTCTTTAGCGCGCCCTTCTTCTGCGTCATTAAGGTGGTAATCCATCAGCTTATGGAAGACACGCATGGTAGGATGACGCTGCAACTGACGGGTAATGTATACCTGGGCGGTATCGCTCCCTTCATGCTCTTCGACGACATCTGACAGCATCAGCTCGGCTGTGGCACCTGTATTCTCTTCAACACAGCGACGCAGAAACGCAACCCACTCGTCCTGCTTACCGAGCTGCTGATAGCAGGTTTGCAGCATTTCCAACGTTTCGCTGACCAGCTCTTTGTCCTGATCGATAACGCGAAGCAGGCTCTCCACGGCTTTGGCGTAATCACCGTTAGCCATAAAGACCCGCCCCATCATGATCGAGATGCGCGCGCTGTTGCGATCGGCCGCTGCGCCTTTCTTTAACAGTGCCATGGCTTTATCCATGTCATCGCTACCCATCTGCTGGAGAGCCAGCTCGCAATAGAAGTGAGCAATTTCGACGCGCTGTTTGTCTTTGCCGAGTTTGACCAGCCGTTCAGCGGTATCAATCGCTTTTTGCCAGTCGCTGGTGGCCTGATAGATTTGCAGAAGCTGCTGAAGCGCACCGATACGGAAGTCCGTCTCATCCACCAGCTGAGAGAACATATCCTCGGCGCGATCGTAAAGCCCCGCGGCCATGTAATCCCGCCCAAGCTGCTGCACGGCCAGCAACCGTTGCTCATAGGTCAACGAAGCGCTTTCCATCAAGGTCTGGTGGATACGAATGGCACGGTCAACCTCTCCGCGCGAGCGGAACAGGTTTCCCAGGGTGAGATGCGCCTCAACGGTGCCGGTATCCTCTTTAAGCATATCGAGGAACAGATCCACCGCTTTATCCTGCTGATTGCTCAGCAGGAAGTTCACCCCCGCTACGTAGTCACGGGAGAGTCGGTTTGCTTCATCCTGTTTTGTTTGTTGCGCGCTTCTGCGGCCCATATACCAGCCATAGGCTGCGGCGACAGGCAAAAGCAGAAACAACAACTCCAGCATATTCGATTATTCCTTGACTACCGGCACACCAGAGCTCGCCGGAATGTCAGACGCAGGCGTAAGTTGATGTTCAAGTCGTTTAATTTTACGTTCAGCGCGAACAAGAGAAACACGAACCTTAAGCCAGAACAGGCCGCATACAAGCCAGCCGATGACAAACCCCGCCGCGAATAACACAGCCAGCAGGCTCGACACCCGGTACTCGCCCTGCGCCAGCAGATAGTTGAAACTTACCTGTTGATCGTTTTGCGCGCCCAATGTGACTGAAATGACAAAAATCGCCAACACCAGTAAGAAAATGAGTAAATATTTCACATGACTTCCCGTTATGTGGTTCGAGCGTATAAAGCGTGTTCAACTCACTGCAATCAGCCTTATAAGCTACCATTTTAGTGGCGGGCGCGAAATGGAAAAAGTAATGCGCCCTACATGGATTTATGGTCAAAATGCGGAATATCAACCTTCAGGTTCCGCCAGACTCCCTTTCGGCTATTTCTTCCTTCTCTTCCGGCGGCGGCGTCAGGGGTCCACAAAAACGTTGTGCAAGCCAGGTCGCCAGCGTCACCAGTACCCACGAGATCAGCGTTGCCACCACCAAATCACGCGGCCAGTGCATCCCCAGCAGCATCCGGCTGCCCATTACGCCTGTCGCCCAGACCAGCAAAATCGCAATCGTGAGGGTACGCCGACGCGGCCACAGCAGTCCTACGCCAAGTAGCGCCCAGCTGGCAGCAAACATCGTATGCCCGGAAGGAAACGCAAAGCCGGTCTCTTTTTGCCAGTGTTTGCGTAAAAAGGTCGGGATATCCTGCTGTTCCGCAAGTTGCTCCTTTACCAGCGCACCGCGATCTTTACGCTTTAAATTGTAGAACTCATCCACCGGAACATGGTGCGTTTTTTCCAGCCAGACGACGAAAGGACGGGGTTCCTGCACGCGATCTTTCACCCACGACTTCACCCCCTGCCCGATGAGTATGGCCCCGCCGAGAATGGCAAACAGTACCAGCGCCGCGCGAAGGCGAAAGCGCAGGCACCACAGGAACCAGCCACAGAGCAGCACGTGCGTAATAATCCCCCACGGCTGGGTGACCGTCTCGGTTATCCAGTATAGGGCTTTCAGCCACGTCTCGTTTTGTCCGGGCTGCCACATCCAGCCGGAGAACCAAACGACCAGGGGTATAACGAGCAATACGGCGGCACCTGCGGCCGTTCGTCTGGCAATCGAAAGCATGTCCTCTCCTTTTTCACTAAGCACCACAATCATAACTGAATTTCTTCATTCAGGTGGATATGTCGGATTGTGCGTTTAACGTTTGTAAAGCGTGGTGGTGATTAGGTGAAGTTGCCGGGCTTGTGGCAAAATAGTCCAATACAGAAAGCATAATGGGGCAAAGGCACGAAACGTGTCAGCCTGGTCTGGAGAATCACATGCAGCTTAAACGTGTGGCAGAAGCCAAACTGCCAACCCCATGGGGCGATTTCCTGATGGTGGGTTTTGAAGAACTGGCAACCGGGCAAGATCACGTCGCCCTGGTATTCGGCGACATTTCGGGGCAAACGCCGGTGCTGTCCCGCGTTCATTCAGAGTGTCTGACCGGTGACGCGCTGTTCAGCCTGCGGTGCGACTGCGGTTTCCAGCTTGAAGCCGCCCTTTCTCATATCGCAGAGGAAGGACGTGGCGTTCTGCTGTATCACCGTCAGGAAGGACGCAATATTGGCCTGCTGAATAAAATCCGCGCCTACGCGTTGCAGGATCAGGGCTACGATACCGTCGAAGCGAACCATCAGCTCGGCTTTGCTGCTGACGAGCGCGATTTCACCCTGTGCGCAGATATGTTCAAGCTGCTGGGTGTGGACGAAGTGCGTCTGTTGACCAATAACCCGAAGAAAGTGGAAATCCTCACTGAAGCGGGCATCAATATCGTGGAACGCGTGCCGCTGATTGTCGGCCGCAACCCGAAAAACGCGCACTACCTCGATACTAAAGCCGCCAAAATGGGGCATCTGCTGAGCGAGTAAACGCAAAACGCCCGGCACATGTGCCGGGCGATTTAATCAGTCCAGCATCTTACGAATTACATAATGTAAAATGCCGTCGTTCTGGTAATAGGTCAGCTCTGTTGCCGTATCAATACGACACCGGCAATCCAGCACTTCTGTCGTACCATCTGCGCGCGTTAATTTCACCGGAACGGTTTTACCCGGTTGCAGATTTTGCAGACCGCGGATATCAATCTGCTCTTCCCCGGTCAGACCCAGCGTTTTACGCGTCACGCCCTGCGGGAACTCCAGCGGCAAGATCCCCATGCCGATCAGGTTTGAGCGGTGGATACGTTCAAAGGATTCGGCAATCACCACGCGAACCCCGAGCAGACGCGGACCTTTTGCCGCCCAGTCGCGACTGGAACCGGAGCCGTACTCTTTACCGGCAATAACGGCCAGCGGCGTCCCCTCCTGCTGATACTTCATGGCTGCGTCATAAATTGAAATGACCTCTGTATCCGGCAGGTGGCGCGTCATGCCCCCTTCCACGCCCGGAACCATTTCATTGCGAATGCGGATGTTGGCAAAGGTCCCGCGCATCATCACTTCGTGGTTACCACGGCGCGAACCGTAGGAGTTGAAATCGCGACGTTCCACGCCACGGCTTTGCAGATACCGACCTGCCGGACTGTCCGCCTTGATGCTCCCCGCCGGAGAGATATGGTCGGTGGTGACGGAATCGCCCAGCATCGCCAGGATCCGCGCGCCGTGAATATCTTTCAGCGGTGCAGGCTCCGCCAGCATTTCGTCGAAGAATGGCGACAGGCGAATATAGGTGGAATCATCCTGCCAGTCATAGGTATCGGAACCCACCACGTCGATCGCTTTCCATTCCGCTGTGCCTTCGAACACTTCCGCATACTCTTTGCGGAACATCTCAGTGGAAACTTTCTCTACCGCGCGCGCAATTTCACGCGATGATGGCCAGATGTCTTTCAGATAGACCGGTTCATTTTTGCGATCGTGACCAATCGGATCGGTCGCCAGGTTAATGTTCATGTTTCCGGCCAGCGCATAGGCTACAACCAGCGGCGGCGAGGCCAGCCAGTTGGTTTTCACCAGCGGATGAATACGCCCTTCAAAGTTTCGGTTACCAGAAAGTACCGCGCCAACGGTCAAATCACCCTGCCTGATCGCCACTTCAATAGGCTCAGGCAGTGGACCAGAGTTACCGATACAGGTCGTACAGCCGTAG
Source organism: Enterobacter cloacae complex sp. IR5401 (assembly GCF_049238425.1). Classification (NCBI taxonomy): domain Bacteria; kingdom Pseudomonadati; phylum Pseudomonadota; class Gammaproteobacteria; order Enterobacterales; family Enterobacteriaceae; genus Enterobacter; species Enterobacter cloacae complex sp. IR5401. Next base: position 49,563 of record NZ_JBMKHN010000007.1, read on the forward strand.
CCCACCAGGTTGAAGCCCAGCTCGTCGAGGTAAGGCGTGAGTCTGGCCTGCGCCAGATAATCGGAAACCACTTTCGAACCAGGCGCCAGAGAGGCTTTAACCCACGGCTGTGGCTTGAGCCCCAGTTCTACCGCTTTTTTTGCCAACAGCCCGGCAGCCATTAACACACTCGGGTTGGACGTGTTGGTACAGGAAGTGATAGCGGCGATCACCACGGCGCCGTCAGGAAGCTGATACTGATGCCCGTTCAGAACATAGTCCACCGGACGGTGATCTTTTTGCGCGGCGTTAACCTCCAGCTCATTGCTGGCGGCAAAGGCTTTGGGAACGTTGCTCAGGGCGACGCGGTCCTGCGGACGTTTTGGCCCTGCGAGGCTTGCCTCAACGGTGCCCATATCCAGTTCCAGCGTACTGGTAAATACCGGCTCGTCACCCGGGTTACGCCACATGCCCTGCGCTTTGGTGTAGGCCTCAACGAGAGCCACCTGCTCCTCGCTGCGACCACTGAGGCGCATATACTCCAGCGTAACGCTATCAATCGGGAAAAAGCCGCAGGTCGCGCCATATTCCGGCGCCATGTTGGCGATGGTGGCCCGGTCCGCCAGCGGCAAGGAATCCAGACCATCGCCATAAAATTCAACGAATTTACCCACCACACCATGCTTACGCAGCATCTGGGTGACCGTCAGAACCAGATCCGTGGCGGTGATGCCTTCGGACAATTTACCGGTCAGCTTAAAGCCCACCACATCGGGAATGAGCATTGATACCGGCTGGCCGAGCATGGCCGCTTCCGCTTCAATACCACCGACGCCCCAACCCAGAACGCCAAGGCCGTTAATCATGGTTGTGTGTGAATCGGTGCCCACCAGCGTATCCGGGTAAGCCACCCACTCTTTATCCTGCAATTCACTCCAGACGGCTTTGCCGAGATATTCCAGGTTGACCTGGTGACAAATGCCGGTGCCCGGTGGAACAACGCTGAAGCGGCTGAACGCCTGCTGACCCCATTTCAGAAATACGTAGCGTTCATGGTTACGTTCCATCTCCAGACGGACGTTTTCGCCGAAAGCATCGTCGTCACCAAAGTGATCGACGGTGACGGAGTGGTCAATGACGAGGTCTACCGGGGACAGGGGGTTAACCTTAGCAGTATCGCCCCCGAGACGCTTAACGGCTTCACGCATGGCAGCCAAATCCACAACCGCTGGTACGCCGGTGAAATCCTGCATCAGCACCCTGGCCGGGCGATAGGCAATTTCTCTGTCTGCATGAGCATTTTTCAGCCACCCTGCCAGAGCCTGGATGTCCTCCTCGGTAACCGAGTCGCCATCCTGCCAGCGCAAGAGGTTTTCCAGTAAGACTTTCAACGACTTGGGTAACCGCGAAATGTCCCCAAGCGTTCTGGCAGCCAGCGGTAAGCTGTAGTAGCGCCAGGTTTTATTTTCCGCCTGTAATGTGTCCTTACTGGCTTCGCGTAGGGTTAACGACATAAGCTCCTCCTTAAAAACAGGGATGTCCTGACAATCATCAGGGCTGTAATTAAAGATAACACAAAGATGTCGTAACGTTTTGATAACAACCCAAATTGATAAATTTAGGAATGGTCCAACGCGAGGGATAAAACAAAAAACCCCGCCGTGGCGAGGTTTTACGATTTAGTGCAAGGCCAGCCAGAGGAGCTGACACCAGAAGAGGATCGACGCTGAGAATACGCCGAGCCATGACCAGTATTTTACGGTTGTCATGTTATTCATCATAGGGACACCAGACTTTAATTATTTAAGGTTGCGAGGTCTGCCCTCGTTCTATATTGCTGATGTGTATTTATTAAGGAGTACAAAAGTGCACAGTCTTTATTCAGACTATTTGCATCATTACGCAAAAATCAAAATTATTGTTTTTTGGGTTCGTCTTCCGCGAACACATCAATAAAGGCCTGCTGTTGTGGCGTCAGTTTCCAGGAAGCTGGTACGCTGGTTGCTGGCGCCTTACGGGCTTTGTGAACATTGTCACGAAGCTGACACATCTCTTTTCTCGCTTCTGTACGCACCGTCATGACCATAATCAACCCCAGTAATTCCAGACAAGAAGAGCAACCACCACCCAGAACAGGGCAGAGCCAAGAAAGACCGCCAGCCAGGCTTTACGCTTAAGCGCGGGATCCCTTTGCGGTTCTTCACTTCCTGACGGCATTGCTAACCTCATACAATCGACATCGCTTATCATTTAGAGACCAAACAATTGGCACAAGTAATCATCTGATGAGATAAATCCTAAAGAAACTTTAGCCGAAAAGCCAGTGAATTTACGTATCTGGGCCTGGGAAAATTCAATCTTTTGACCCGAAATAAATAATTGAAAAGAATAATTTGCACACCTGTAAATTAGTTTCTACTTTTGTCGCAAATTTGCGACAGTAAAACCATAGTCATTTAATGGGTTATGACGATATATGACAGTGGACGTAGATGATGATAATTCTAATTAAGGTTTAAAGGGTAATGACGGTATCTTTCCGTACCAGAAAGATACCGGGTGTGATTATTTGGCGGGAAGTTTAATGTCTTTAAACATCTCTTCGATGTCTTCATTGGAGCGTAACGCTACAGCTGTATCCACCACGTCGCGCGTTAAATGTGGCGCGAAGCGTTGAATAAAATCATACATATAGCTGCGCAGGAACGTGCTGCGACGAAAACCTATCTTGGTGGTGCTGTGGCTGAAAATATCATGCGCATCCAGACGCACCAGATCCGGGTCTGAGACAGGATCCACCGCCATGCTGGCAATAACCCCAACGCCCAGGCCCAGACGCACATACGTTTTTATGACGTCCGCATCCGTCGCCGTAAAGACAATCCGTGGCGTTAATCCGGCGCGGTTAAACGCGGTGTCCAGTTCAGACCGGCCCGTAAAGCCGAACGTATAGGTCACCAGCGGGTATTGCGCCAGTTCTTCGATTGTCACTTCACCCTTCCCCGCCAGCGGGTGATCCGGGGTCACAACAATAGAGCGGTTCCAGTGGTAGCACGGGAGCATGACCAGATCATCGTACAGATGGAGCGCTTCCGTCGCGATAGCGAAGTCTGCATTGCCTTTAGACACGGCCTCTGCGATTTGCGTCGGTGAGCCCTGATGCATATGCAGGGAAACGCGGGGATAGCGTTCGATAAAACCTTTGATCACCCCGGGAAGCGCATAACGCGCCTGTGTATGCGTGGTGGCAATATACAGAGAACCTTTATCGGGCCAGGTATGTTCCCCGGCGACGGATTTAATGGCGTCGACTTTGGAGAGCACTTCCCGTGCGATGCGTATGATTTCCTGTCCAGCCGGCGTGACCTGCGTCAGGTGCTTACCGCTGCGGGCAAATATCTGAATACCTAACTCATCCTCCAGCATACGCACCTGCTTGCTGATGCCGGGCTGAGAGGTATAAAGACCTTCTGCGGTGGAAGAGACATTGAGGTTATGATTGACGACCTCAACGATATAGCGAAGCTGCTGTAATTTCATGCCAGACCATCCGATTTAGCGCATGCGTCAATCGCTTAAGACGATTTGATAATAAGAAACGGGTTAACTATAACCACTATATCATTTATAGCCAGGCTGTATAGTACGGAACAAAAAATAATAACTACGTAATAAAAAAGGGCCGGAAGTCCGGCCCTTTCACAGGTAAGTTACGGTAAGGAAAGATTATTTCTTGCCTTCAACCCATTTCCCGTCGACAAAGAAGGCTGACCATCCGGTCGCTTTGCCCTCTTTCTCTGCCGCCACGTACTGCTGCTTCGTTTTACGGCTGAAGCGCACCACGGTTTTGTTGCCTTCCGGATCCTGCTGTGGCGCATCGGCCAGGTAACGCAGTTTTTCCGGCAGACGGTCACGGAAGCGGTACAACTCTTCTACCAGCGGCGCACGGGTTTCGCGCGATTTCGGGAAGGTGTTGGCCGCCAGGAATACCCCGGCAGCGCCGTCACGTAGCACGAAATACGCGTCTGACTTCTCACACGGCAGCTCAGGAAGCGGAACCGGATCTTCCTTCGGCGGCGCAACTTCACCGTTACGCAGGATCTTACGCGTGTTTTTACAGTCGTCGTTGGTGCATGCCATGTACTTACCGAAGCGTCCCATTTTAAGGTGCATTTCGGAACCACATTTCTCACACTCAACGATCGGACCGTCATAGCCCTTAATACGGAACTCACCTTCTTCGATCTCATAACCATCGCAGGTCGGGTTATTGCCACAAACGTGCAGTTTGCGTTTTGGATCGATCAGGTAGCTGTCCATCGCTGTGCCGCATTTCTTACAGCGGCGTTTGGCGCGCAGTGCGTTAGTCTCCGCATCGTCCCCTTCCAGCACGTTGAGAACTTCGTTCTCCGGCACGAGGTTGATGGTGGTTTTGCAACGCTCTTTCGGTGACAGCGCATAACCAGAGCAACCGAGGAACACGCCCGTGGTCGCGGTACGGATCCCCATTTTACGGCCACAGGTTGGGCAGTCGATGCTCGTCAGTACCATCTGGTTAGGCAGCATGCCGCCTTCTTCAGGATCTTTCTCGGCTTTCTCAAGCTGATTGGTAAAATCGCTGAAGAAGCTGTCGAGAACTTTCTTCCACTCTGCCTTATGGCTGGCAACCTCATCGAGGCTGTCTTCCATCTGCGCGGTGAAGTCATAGTTCATCAACTCGCGGAAGTTCGCTTCCAGACGGTCGGTGACAATCTCCCCCATTTTTTCAGCATAGAAACGACGGTTCTCAACGCGAACGTATCCACGATCCTGAATGGTCGAAATGATTGACGCATAGGTGGACGGGCGACCGATGCCGCGTTTTTCCAGCTCTTTCACCAGCGATGCTTCGCTAAAGCGCGCAGGTGGCTTGGTGAAGTGCTGAGCCGGGACCAGATCAACCAGCGACAGCTCGTCACCTTTGTTGACTGAAGGCAGCGTTCTGTCTTCATCACCTTTACGCAGCGCAGGCATCACTTTTGTCCAGCCGTCGAAGCGCAGAATACGGCCGCGCGCTTTCAGGCGGAAATCACCCGCGCCGACGGTCAGCGTGGTGGAGTCGTATTTCGCTGGCGTCATCTGGCAGGCTACGAACTGGCGCCAGATCAGCTGATACAGCTTCTGGGCGTCCGCTTCCATATCTTTCAGCGATTCTGCCAGAACGGAAACGTCAGAAGGTCGAATCGCTTCGTGCGCTTCCTGAGAATTCTCTTTGCTGGCGTACTGATTAGGACTGTCCGGCAGGTATTTCTTACCGAAGTTGTCCTCGATATAGCCGCGCACCATGTTGACAGCATCCTGGCTCAGGTTGGTGGAGTCAGTACGCATGTAGGTGATGTAACCCGCTTCATACAAACGCTGGGCCATCATCATGGTTTTCTTCACGCCGTAACCCAGACGCGTACTCGCCGCCTGCTGAAGCGTTGACGTGATAAACGGTGCGCCAGGCTTGCTGCTGGTCGGTTTGTCTTCACGATCCAGAACCTGATAACGCGCTTTTTCCAGCAGCGCCACGGCGGCCATGGTCTGATCGCGATTTTCAGGACGGAACGGTTTGTCGTTGTGGTGGCTCACCTGCAACGGCAGCGCATCGCCGCCCGGCGTGGTGACATTCGCATCCACTTCCCAGAACTCTTCCGGGACGAACGCTTTGATCTCGCGTTCACGCTCAACAACAAGACGAACAGCAACAGACTGCACACGCCCCGCAGACAGGCCGCGAGCGACCTTTTTCCACAGCAACGGCGAGACCATGTAGCCTACAACGCGGTCCATAAAGCGACGCGCCTGCTGAGCGTTAACACGGTCGATATTCAGTTCACCCGGCTTTTCAAACGCCTGACGAATCGCATTCTTTGTAATTTCGTTGAACACTACACGGCTGTAGCGTTTGTCATCACCCCCGATCACTTCCCGCAGGTGCCATGCGATGGCCTCCCCTTCGCGGTCAAGGTCGGTTGCGAGATAAATGTGGTCTGCTTTTTCAGCAAGCTGTTTCAGCTCGTTAACGACTTTTTCTTTGCCTGGCAGCACTTCGTAATGTGCATCCCAGTTGTGCCATGGGTTAACACCCATGCGGTTGACAAGCGCGCTACGTTCATCCTTTTTAGGCTTTTTAGCCCCTTTGGTGGAGGTAGAGTCTGCGCTCTTTTTGCTGGCTGAGCCACTGGTCGGCAAGTCGCGAATGTGACCAACGCTGGACTTAACCACGTAGTCATTGCCCAGATATTTATTGATCGTTTTGGCTTTTGCCGGGGACTCAACGATGACGAGAGCTTTACCCATATTCACCTTTACCTAATTTAATTCTTCCAGGAATACGCCGCACGTTGATTTCCCTTCCGCTGACGACGAGCCATTGATATTGCGACGTCGTCAGGGGATATCAACCCCTATGTGTTACCGAACGTCAGAATGGCGACATCCAGGTCATTGAGTTTTCGGGTATTTTTCTCACATCAAAGTTCATTCGTGACGAATTCCCGGTCGAATGTCAAGCAATTCTGTTGCCAGAATGACGAAAGCGCACACTGTACCTGATAAAATTCGTTACGCAACTTTATTAGCATGCAAAAGCAAATCCCGCCAGCCAGCCCCTGTTCCTTATCCCCTCGGATAACAGGGAAAATTTGCCCCCGAAGCGACCCAGGCGTAGACTATTGTCACTGTTTAAGGAGTGGAATATGCAGAATACGACCCAACCCATTGACCGAGCTTCACTGCTTATCGAAGCAAACAAACTCATTCGCGACCATGAAGACACCCTGGCGGGGATTGAAGCGACTGGCGTGGAACAACGTAATGGCGTGCTGGTGTTCAGCGGTGAATACTTCCTTGATGAACAAGGATTACCCACCCCAAAAAGCACCGCCGTATTTAACATGTTTAAATACCTGGCGCATACCCTCTCAGAGAAGTACCACCTGGTCGATTAAAACTAAAAACGCGAGGCATCTGCCTCGCGTTTTTCTTTACAGCAGCGGCTTTTGTCCGCGCTGCAACCAGCGTAGCAGCAGGCGATCCGCGCTTTCTGCCGCGCTATTGGTAAAACGGTCGAGCAGGCGCTTACGTCGGGTGAAGCGCACCCCCACCAGCTCACGGCCGTCCATCAGGTTGAGCAGGAGGTCGTCGCTGGTACCCACTTCATCCACCAGCCCTTTCTCCTGCGCCTGCGTGCCGTACCAGTGTTCGCCCGTAGCCACCTGCTCAATGTCCAGCGTTGGGCGCATGCGGTGCACAAAATCTTTGAACAGATGGTGGGTTTCGTTCAGATCTTCCCGGAACTTCTGCCGTCCCTCTTCGGTATTTTCGCCGAGCAGCGTCAGCGTACGTTTGTACTGGCCCGCCGTATGCAGTTCAATGTCGATCTCTTTGTTTTTCAGGAAACGATTGAAGTTAGGGATCTGCGCGACTACCCCAATCGAGCCGATAATGGAGAACGGTGCCGCGACGATTTTATCCGCCACGCACGCCATCATATAGCCGCCACTCGCCGCGACCTTATCTACCGCCACGGTGAGCGGGATCTGTTTATCCCGCAGACGTTGTAACTGCGAAGCCGCCAGTCCATACCCATGCACTACGCCACCCGGGCTTTCAAGGCGTACCACCACCTGATCCTGGGCTGTCGCCACGGCCAGCACCGCCGTCACTTCTTCACGCAGTGAGGAGACTTCATGCGCATCCATGCTACCTTTAAAATCGAGCACATAGACGCGCGGTTTTGCGTCAGCCTGTGGCGTGGCGAGTTTAGCTTTCGCCTTCGCAGCTTTGGCGTCCTGCTTATGTTTTTTCTTCTGGGCTTTTAGCCACAGCTTCTGTTGATGATCGTCAAGCAGCGCCAGAGACATCTCCTCCTGCATCTCTTTATACTGTTCGCTCAGGCGGGTAATGCGTAACTCACCACGCTGACGCTTACGCTGCGTCAGGTTAACAATCAGGACGGCAATCACCGCGACAGCTATAACCACCGTCGCGATTTTGGCCAAAAACAACCCATACTGAGAAAGTAATTCCACGCGTTCCACCTTGATTTAACCACGAATCTTTCACGCCAGTGTACAACAGCCCTGCGCAGGCGTCTCGCTCTGGACATTACCTCTGCGAGGCGGCTTCAGGAATCCCCCGTTTCTGGTTTAAATCTTTGCAAATTGTTAATTTCCCAGCGATCTGTCCTGTAGACTGATTGAATTCTGACGCTGTTTCGGGCATAAAGCCGAAAAGTCATAAATAAAGGTGCAAGTCACGCCCAATGCGCCTGAGGAGCCACCGTGCATTATCAGCCACAAAAAAACCTTCTACAGAACCGCATCATTCTGGTTACCGGTGCCAGCGACGGGATTGGTCGCGAAGCGGCGCTGACCTATTCTGAATACGGTGCGAGCCTTATTCTGCTGGGACGTAATGAAGAAAAGCTCAAGGCCGTCGCCCGTGAAATCGAAAACGCCAGCGGTACCCCCACGCCCTGGTATACGCTCGATCTGCTGACCTGTACGCCAGCGTCATGTCAGGCCCTTGCCCAGCGTATCAGCACGCATTATCCGCGTCTGGATGGCGTACTGCACAACGCGGGGTTACTGGGCGAAGTGCGCCCGATGGATGAACAGGATCCGGAGATTTGGCAGCAGGTGATGCAGGTTAACGTCAACGGGACGTTTTTTCTGACCCAGGCCTTGCTTCCTTTATTACTCAACTCCGATTCCGGCTCGCTGGTCTTTACCTCCTCCAGCGTGGGGCGTCAGGGGCGTGCGAACTGGGGGGCTTACGCCGTCTCAAAATTTGCCACCGAAGGAATGATGCAGGTGCTGGCCGAAGAGTACCAAAGCCGCCACCTGCGGGTTAACTGTATTAACCCGGGCGGTACGCGCACCAAAATGCGTGCCAGCGCCTTCCCGACAGAAGATCCGCAAAAGCTTAAAACCCCGGCCGATATTATGCCTCTTTACCTGTGGCTGATGGGTGACGACAGCCGTCGCAAAACCGGAATGACATTCGATGCCCAGCCAGGCCGCAAACCGGGGATATCGCAATGAGTGAAGATCGGCATCAGCAGCGCCAGCAGCGTCTGAAAGAACAGGTTGATGCACGCGTGGCGGCCGCTCAGGACGAGCGCGGGATCCTCATCGTGTTCACCGGCAACGGTAAAGGCAAAACCACCGCCGCATTTGGTACCGCCACCCGCGCAGTCGGGCACGGGCAGAAAGTGGGCGTGATCCAGTTTATCAAGGGTGAATGGCCCAACGGCGAGCGTAATCTGCTCGAGCCGCATGGCGTTGAGTTTCAGGTGATGGCGACCGGTTTTACCTGGGATACCCAGAACCGAGAAACCGATACCGCAGCCTGCCTCGCCGTCTGGGAGCATGCCAAAAGAATGCTTTCAGACCCGTCGCTGAACATGGTGTTGCTGGATGAGATCACCTATATGGTGGCTTATGACTACCTGCCTCTGGAGGCCGTGCTGGCTGCCCTGAAAAACCGCCCAGCGCATCAGACGGTTATCGTCACGGGGCGCGGGTGTCATCGGGATATTCTGGAGCTGGCCGATACCGTCAGCGAGCTGCGTCCGGTTAAGCATGCGTTCGATGCGGGTATCAAAGCGCAAATGGGGATTGATTACTGAAGAAAAAAAGCCCGGTATATTCACCGGGCTTTTCGATTAACCGTTGTTATTACGGCTGCCAGAGCGGCGATTGCTGCTAACCTGGCTGTGACGCTTCACCGCACGGCGGATCTGATTCGCCTTCATGCGACGACGATCTTTCTCTACCGCCACTTTCGACGTGGTTTCTGGCGTCAGGCCAACCAGATCGCGCAGGTAGTTGGTTTGCGTCAGATCCAGCTCGGTATAGCCGCCACGTGGCAGGCCTTTCGGCAGCAGAATGTCGCCATAGCGGACGCGAATCAAACGGCTCACCTGGACACCGACCGCTTCCCACAGACGACGCACCTCGCGGTTACGTCCCTCTGTCAGGGTAACGTTGTACCACTGGTTAATGCCTTCACCACCGGTAAACTTGATGGTTTTGAACGCCGCTGGGCCGTCCTCCAGTTGAACGCCACGCGACAGGTCGCGCAGTTTGTTCTCATCAACCTGGCCGAAAACACGAACGGCGTATTCACGTTCCACTTCACGACTCGGGTGCATCAGACGATTTGCCAGTTCACCATCGGTGGTGAACAGCAGCAGGCCGCAGGTGTTCACGTCCAGACGTCCTACGGCAATCCAGCGGGCGCCACGCAGTTTTGGCAGACGGTCAAACACCGTCGGGCGACCTTCCGGATCGTTGCGGGTACACAGTTCGCCTTCCGGCTTGTAGTAAGCCAGCACGCGGCAGATCTGTTCAGCAGACTCTTTCACGGAGATAAGATGGCCGTCAATGCGGATCTTCAGCCCCGGTACGATTTCAACGCGGTCACCGAGCGTGGCGATTTTACCGTCCACACTCACGCGGCCTGCTTCAATAATGGCTTCGATTTCACGGCGCGAACCGTGGCCGGCACGCGCCAGCACTTTCTGTAACTTCTCGCTCATTGAGCTTCCTCAGGTGTCGCCTTCACAGGCGTCGAATCAGGTCAAAAACAGGGCGGCGCCCTGCTTTGATGGCCGCGTAGTATATCTGCTTACACCCTTACAAGAAAGGCTTAACATCGCCCACGCCTTCACGAATGACTTCTGGCGCGTCTTCGGTGAGATCCACCACGGTGGTCGGCTGCTGGCCAAGATAGCCGCCATGGATAATCAGCTCCACCACCTTCTCCAGACGATCTTTGATCTCTTCCGGGTCGGACTCGGTAAACTCACTGCCCGGCAGCATCAGCGATGTGGAGAGCATCGGCTCGCCGAGGGTTTCCAGCAGCGCCTGGGCAATCGGGTTCGACGGCACGCGCATGCCGATGGTTTTACGTTTTTCCTGCAACAGACGACGCGGCACCTCTTTTGTCCCTTTCAGAATGAAGGTGTAGTTACCGGGCGTGTTGTTCTTAATCAGGCGAAAGGCCACGTTATCAACATAAGCGTAGGTCGACAGTTCAGAGAGATCGCGACACATCAGGGTAAAGTTGTGGCCGTCCGGCAGCTGGCGGATGCGACAGATGCGCTCCATCGCCCCTTTGTCCTCAATTTTACAGCCCAGCGCGTAGCCAGAATCGGTTGGGTAGACAATAACGCCGCCTTTGCGGACGATCTCCACGGCCTGATTAATCAGACGTGGCTGGGGGTTATCCGGATGGATATAGAAAAACTGACTCATACTTCCCTCTCTTCAATTTGCTGTGGCTGTTCCCAGAGCTGCCAGACAGGCTCAACGCCCGCGGGTAACCAGAGCTTGCGCCCCAGTTCAATCCACGCGCAGGGCTGATGGAAATCTGAACCCTGTGAGCCAAGCAGGCCAAACTGACGGGCGTAGGTCGCGAGCTGCGAACGTTCATTGGGTGCCTGCTGACACTGGGCAACTTCCATCGCCTCACCGCCGCATTCGGCAAAGTGTGCCAGCAGTCTTTTCAGCCATTTAGCAGAAAGATTATACCGCCCCGGATGGGCCAGCACGGCCTTACCGCCAGAATGATGAATCACATCAATAGCTTGTTTTATTGTACACCACTGTGGGGGAACGTATCCGGTTTTCCCGCGCGCCAGATACTTTTTAAAGACATTCGCCATGGTCGTCGCCTTACCAGCGTCCACCAGAAAACGGGCGAAATGGCCGCGCGTCACCGCCCCACCGTTCGCCAGCTTTCGCGCGCCTTCCAGCGCACCGGGAATATGCGCTTTTTCCAGACGTTCGCCAATCATCTCCGCGCGTTGATTGCGGCGTGTTTTTTGTTCTTGCAAAAAAGCACGCATGGCCGGATGTTCTGTATCGATGTTCAGGCCAACGATATGAATTTCGTGGTTTTCCCAGACCGTCGAGATCTCAACCCCGGCCACCAGATCCAGCGCCAGTCCGCTGCGGACAATCTCGGCGCGCGCGGCGGGAATGCCGTCAGTGGTATCGTGATCGGTTATTGCCAGCGTGCCGACACGCATTTCAACGGCGCGATGGACCAGAGCTTCGGGTGTCAGCAGGCCATCTGAAGCCTGCGTATGGCTGTGTAAATCATAAATTACGGCGTAGGTGGTATCGCTCAAAGCACTTCCCATAACAGGTTGGAGACATCCGAAGCCCCTATGATACCGACTAACCGTGAAATACTGAAATCAGGGGTTGACAACACGCCACCGAACTAGTTAACTAGTACGCAAGTTCACACGAGAAAGGTATCTGAAAATGACAGCACATTTCGCTCTGCACGGTTGGTGGCGTACTTCCTGATCTTCGGGCAGTGTCACGCGTCTGCGATAAGCAAACAGATACCCAGCCCGCTACCCAGCGGGCTTTTTTTTGAACAGAATATGAGAACAACAACATGCAAACAGCCAAACCCCACCTCGAACTGCTGACCTGCGAGGCGGCCTATCGCCATAACCCTACCGCGCTGTTTCATCAGGTGTGCGGTGCACGTCCTGCGACGCTGCTGCTGGAATCTGCTGATATCGACAGCAAGGACGATCTCAAAAGCCTGCTGCTGGTTGACAGCGCGCTGCGCATTACCGCAGCGGGTGATACTGTCACTATTAAGGCGTTATCTGAGAATGGCGCGTCGCTGCTGCCGCTGCTGGATGCGGCTCTGCCTTCAGGCATTGAAAATGAGCGTCATCCGGACCTGCGAATTCTGCATTTCCCGCCGGTAAGCCAGCTGCTGGATGAGGATGCCCGCCTCTGCTCGCTCTCCGTTTTTGACGCCTTCCGTCTGCTGCAAAATCTGGTGGCCGTACCGGAAGATGAGCGCGAAGCAATGTTCTTTGGCGGGCTGTTTGCTTACGACCTGGTTGCTGGCTTTGAAGATTTACCCCAAACCGAGCAGGGTAACCGCTGCCCGGACTACTGCTTCTACCTGGCCGAAACCCTGCTGGTGATCGACCATCAGAAAAAATACACCCGCATCCAGGCCAGCCTGTTCACGCCGTCTGCGTCTGAGAAAAATCGCCTCGCGCAGCGCATCGCCCAACTGCAACAGCAGATGTCGGAAGCACCGCCCGCGCTCCCGGTGCAGCGTGTTGAAAAGATGACCTGCGAGGTGAGTCAGACCGACGATCAGTACGGCGCGGTGGTGCGTCAGATGCAAAAAGCGATTCGTGCCGGGGAGATATTCCAGGTGGTGCCGTCCCGTCGCTTCTCACTGCCCTGCCCGTCGCCGCTGGCGGCTTACGATGTGCTTAAAAAGAGCAACCCAAGCCCTTACATGTTCTTTATGCAGGACAATGATTTCACCCTGTTTGGCGCGTCGCCGGAAAGCTCCCTCAAGTACGACGCCACCAGCCGCCAGATTGAGATCTACCCGATAGCGGGAACCCGCCCACGCGGCCGTCGTGCCGATGGCTCCCTGGACCGCGATCTCGACAGCCGCATTGAACTGGAAATGCGTACCGACCATAAAGAGCTCTCCGAACACCTGATGCTGGTTGACCTGGCGCGTAACGATCTGGCACGCATTTGCACGCCTGGCAGCCGCTACGTGGCGGACCTGACCAAAGTCGACCGCTACTCCTTCGTCATGCACCTGGTCTCCCGCGTGGTGGGTGAGCTGCGCCACGACCTCGACGTCCTGCACGCCTACCGCGCCTGCATGAACATGGGCACGTTGAGCGGCGCGCCGAAAGTCCGCGCTATGCAGCTGATCGCCGAAGCGGAAGGACGCCGTCGCGGCAGCTACGGTGGTGCCGTGGGCTATTTCACCGCTCACGGTGACCTCGATACCTGCATCGTGATCCGCTCCGCCTACGTTGAGGACGGCATTGCCACCGTCCAGGCCGGGGCCGGAATTGTGCTGGATTCTGTTCCGCAGTCGGAAGCCGACGAAACCCGCAGTAAAGCGCGCGCGGTACTGCGCGCCATTGCTACCGCACACCATGCACAGGAGATTTTCTGATGGCTGACATTCTGCTGCTCGATAATATCGACTCCTTTACCTACAACCTGGCAGATCAGCTGCGTGCGAATGGTCACAATGTCGTTATCTATCGCAACCACGTTCCGGCCCAGACGCTGATTGACCGTCTGGCGACCATGCAAAACCCGGTGCTGATGCTCTCCCCGGGCCCAGGCGCACCGAGCGAAGCAGGCTGTATGCCTGAGCTGTTGACCCGTATGCGCGGCAAGCTGCCGATTATCGGCATCTGCCTTGGCCATCAGGCGATTGTCGAAGCCTACGGCGGTTACGTGGGTCAGGCGGGGGAGATCCTGCATGGCAAAGCGTCAAGTATTGAACATGACGGTCAGGCGATGTTTGCCGGGCTGCCGAACCCGCTTCCGGTAGCGCGTTACCACTCGCTGGTTGGCAGCAACATTCCGGCCGGGCTGACCATTAACGCCTCGTTTGAAGGGATGGTGATGGCGGTGCGTCATGATGCGGATCGCGTCTGCGGGATGCAGTTCCACCCGGAATCTATCCTGACGTCCAACGGCGCGCGCCTGCTGGAGCAAACGCTCGACTGGGCGCTGCAAAAGCTGGAGCAGACCAACACCCTGCAACCGATTCTGGAAAAACTGTATCAGGCTCAGACCCTGAGCCAGCAGGAGAGCCACCAGCTGTTCTCCGCCGTCGTGCGCGGCGAGCTGAAGCCTGAGCAGCTGGCCGCTGCGCTGGTGAGCATGAAAGTGCGCGGCGAAAGCCCGCAGGAGATCGCCGGCGCGGCAACCGCGCTGCTGGAAAATGCCGCCCCGTTCCCGCGCCCGGACTACCCGTTTGCCGATATTGTCGGGACCGGTGGCGACGGCAGTAACAGTATCAATATTTCCACCGCCAGCGCCTTTGTGGCCGCGGCATGCGGTCTGAAAGTGGCGAAACACGGCAACCGCAGCGTGTCCAGCCGTTCAGGATCGTCCGACCTGCTGGCAGCTTTCGGTATCAACCTGGACATGAACGCCGAGCGTTCCCGTGAAGCGCTGGATGACCTGGGCGTCTGTTTCCTGTTTGCGCCGAAGTATCACACCGGTTTCCGCCACGCGATGCCGGTTCGCCAGCAGCTTAAAACCCGCACGCTGTTTAACGTGCTCGGTCCACTCATTAACCCGGCGCACCCGCCGCTGGCGCTGATTGGCGTTTACAGCCCGGAGCTGGTCCTGCCGATTGCGGAGACGCTGCGCGTCCTCGGTTACCAACGCGCCGCCGTGGTACACAGCGGCGGGATGGATGAAGTTTCCCTGCATGCGCCCACGCTGGTGGCGGAACTGAATAACGGCGAAGTGCTGAACTATCAGCTTGAGGCCGCTGACTTCGGGTTGACCCCGTACCATCAGGACGCCCTGGCGGGCGGCACGCCGGAAGAAAACCGTGACATTCTCACGCGCTTATTACAAGGTAAAGGTGAGGCCGCCCATGAGGCCGCCGTGGCGGCCAACGTAGCCATGCTGATGCGTTTACATGGCGAGGAAGATCTGAAAGCCAACGCCCAAAAAGTTCTGGACGTACTGCGCTCCGGTGCAGCTTACGATCGCGTTACCGCACTTGCGGCAAGAGGGTAAATAATGCAGACCGTTTTAGCGAAAATCGTCGCCGATAAGGCCATCTGGGTGGAAGCCCGCAAGCAACAGCAGCCGCTCGCCAGTTTTCAGAATGACGTCGTTCCGAGCAGCCGTCGTTTTTATGATGCGCTCCAGGGCGCGCGTACCGCGTTTATTCTGGAGTGTAAAAAAGCGTCTCCGTCCAAAGGCGTGATCCGTGACGATTTCGACCCGGCGCGTATTGCCGGTATCTACAAGCATCATGCGTCTGCCATTTCTGTGCTGACGGATGAGAAATATTTTCAGGGCAGCTTCGATTTTCTGCCCGTAGTCAGCGGCATCGCGCCGCAGCCGATTCTGTGCAAAGACTTTATTATCGACCCGTATCAGATCTGGCTGGCGCGCTTTTACCAGGCCGATGCCTGCCTGCTGATGCTCTCCGTGCTGGATGACGAGCAGTATCGCCAGCTCTCCGCCGTCGCGCACAGCCTGAATATGGGCGTGCTGACCGAAGTGAGCAACGAAGAGGAGCTGGAGCGCGCCATCGCGCTGGAAGCAAAAGTGGTCGGCATTAACAACCGCGACCTGCGCGACCTGTCGATTGACCTCAACCGTACGCGCCAGCTTGCGCCGCGTCTGGGCGCGGGCGTCACGGTGATCAGCGAATCCGGGATAAACAGCTACGCTCAGGTGCGCGAACTCAGCCACTTTGCCAACGGTTTCCTGATCGGCTCCGCGATGATGGAACACGACGATCTTAATGCGGCCGTGCGCCGCGTGCTGTTGGGTGAGAACAAAGTCTGCGGCCTGACCCGTGAACAGGATGCGCAGGCCGCATATGAAGCGGGCGCAATCTATGGTGGTCTGATCTTTGTTGAGTCCTCTCCTCGCGCCGTTAATGAGGAACAGGCGCGCAAGGTGATGGCGGCTGCGCCACTGAACTACGTGGGCGTGTTCCGCGATGCGGATATTAACGACGTTGCGGCTAAAGCGGACGCGTTATCCCTGAGCGCGGTTCAGCTGCATGGCGATGAAGATCAGGCGTACATCGATGCTCTGCGACATGCTCTGGCGCCTCAGGTTCAGGTCTGGAAAGCGCAAAGCGTTGGCGCCACCCTGCCCGCGCGTAACCTGAAGCATGTTGATAAATACGTGCTCGACAACGGCCAGGGCGGCACGGGGCAGCGTTTCGACTGGTCACTGCTGCGTGGCGAAGTGCTGGACAATGTCCTGCTGGCGGGGGGATTAAGCCCCGATAACTGTGTGGAAGCGGCCAAAACCGGCTGCGCCGGCCTCGATTTCAATTCAGGCGTAGAGTCCCAACCGGGCATAAAAGACGCCAGCAAGCTGGCATCGGTATTTAAAACTCTGCGTGCATATTAAGGAAGAGAAGATGACGACATTACTTAACCCGTATTTTGGTGAGTTCGGTGGGATGTATGTCCCACAAATCCTGATGCCCGCGCTGCGCCAGCTGGAAGAAGCGTTCGTGAGCGCACAGAAAGATCCGGCGTTTCAGGCGGAGTTTACTGACCTGCTGAAAAACTACGCCGGTCGTCCGACGGCGCTGACAAAGTGCCGCAACCTGACCGAAGGCACTAAAACTACGCTGTATCTTAAGCGTGAAGATTTGCTGCACGGTGGCGCGCATAAAACTAACCAGGTGCTGGGCCAGGCGCTGCTCGCGAAGCGGATGGGTAAAACCGAAATCATCGCCGAAACCGGCGCGGGGCAGCACGGTGTGGCCTCAGCGCTCGCCAGCGCCCTGCTCGGCCTGAAATGCCGCATTTACATGGGGGCGAAGGACGTTGAGCGCCAGTCGCCAAACGTGTTCCGTATGCGTCTGATGGGGGCGGAAGTGATCCCGGTGCACAGCGGTTCTGCCACGCTGAAAGATGCCTGTAATGAAGCGCTGCGCGACTGGTCTGGCAGCTACGAAACCGCCCACTACATGCTCGGTACCGCCGCGGGCCCGCACCCGTTCCCGACCATCGTGCGTGAATTCCAGCGCATGATCGGCGAAGAGACTAAAGCGCAGATCCTCGAAAAAGAGGGTCGCCTGCCGGATGCGGTGATCGCCTGCGTTGGCGGCGGATCTAACGCCATCGGCATGTTTGCCGATTTTATCGACGAAACCAGCGTTGGGCTGATTGGCGTTGAGCCTGCCGGCCACGGCATTGAAACGGGCGAGCATGGTGCGCCGCTGAAGCATGGCCGCGTGGGGATCTACTTCGGCATGAAGGCCCCGATGATGCAGACCGATGAAGGGCAGATTGAGGAGTCTTACTCGATCTCTGCCGGGCTGGATTTCCCGTCCGTAGGGCCGCAGCACGCGTTCCTGAACAGCACCGGCCGCGCGGATTATGTCTCCATCACCGATGACGAAGCGCTGGAGGCCTTCAAAACGCTGTGCCGCAATGAAGGGATCATCCCGGCGCTGGAGTCTTCCCACGCGCTGGCGCACGCGCTGAAAATGATGAAGGAAAACCCGGAAAAAGAGCAGCTGCTGGTGGTAAACCTTTCCGGTCGCGGTGACAAAGATATCTTCACCGTTCACGATATTCTGAAAGCACGAGGGGAAATCTGATGGAACGCTACGACAACGCATTTGCACAACTGAAAGCCCGCCAGGAAGGCGCGTTCGTTCCCTTCGTGACGCTGGGCGACCCCGGCCCGGAGCAGTCGCTGAAGATTATCGACACCCTGATTGATGCCGGTGCCGACGCGCTGGAGCTCGGTATTCCGTTCTCCGATCCGCTGGCGGATGGCCCGACCATTCAGAACGCAACGCTTCGCGCGTTTGCTGCGGGCGTGACGCCGGGCCAGTGCTTTGAAATGCTGGCGGCGATCCGTCAGAAGCACCCGACCATTCCGATCGGCCTGCTGATGTACGCCAACCTGGTGTTCAGCCGCGGTATTGATGCGTTTTACGCAGAGTGCGCCCGCGTGGGCGTTGACTCCGTGCTGGTGGCTGACGTGCCCGTTGAAGAGTCTGCGCCATTCCGTCAGGCGGCAATGCGCCACAACGTCGCGCCGATTTTCATCTGTCCACCGAATGCCGATGACGATCTGTTGCGCCAGATTGCCTCTTACGGACGAGGTTACACCTACCTGCTCTCCCGTGCGGGCGTCACCGGTGCGGAAAACAAAGCCGCGCTGCCGCTGCATCATCTGGTGGAGAAGCTTGCAGAATACCATGCTGCACCGCCGCTTCAGGGCTTTGGCATTTCCTCACCGGATCAGGTTACTGCGGCGATTGACGCGAAAGCCGCCGGGGCCATTTCGGGTTCGGCTATCGTGAAAATTATCGAGAAGAACGTGGATAAGCCACAGCAGATGCTGGCTGAATTACACGCATTCGTCACATCCATGAAAGCGGCCACGCGCAAGGCGTAACCGTTAACACCGTCTGGCCCCGGCGTCAGGCGGTTTTCCCTCATCTCTTCCTGAAAGAAGCAGGTCAAAATTGATCCTGTCGATATTTTCGGTGTGAATGACTTTCCAAACTTTCGCGTAAGCGTATGATCTGGGCTCTTTTTAGCGTTACCCTTCTGAGTTCAGAGGTTATTCATGTCATGGTATTCCTTCAAACAGACTTACCTGGTTAAGTTCTGGTCACCTGTTCCGGCCGTTATCGCGGCAGGCATTCTCTCTACCTATTATTTCGGTATTACCGGCACCTTCTGGGCTGTTACGGGCGAGTTTACCCGCTGGGGTGGGCAGCTATTACAGCTGGCAGGCGTCCATGCCGAAGAGTGGGGCTACTTCAAACTGATCCATCTTGAGGGCACACCGCTGACCCGCATCGACGGGATGATGATCATTGGCATGTTCGGCGGCTGTTTTGCGGCCGCGCTGTGGGCCAACAACGTTAAGTTGCGCATGCCGAAAAGCCGCATCCGCATTATGCAGGCCGTGGTCGGCGGCATCATTGCCGGGTTTGGCGCTCGTCTGGCGATGGGCTGTAATCTGGCCGCGTTCTTTACCGGCATTCCGCAGTTCTCGCTGCATGCCTGGTTCTTTGCCGTCGCCACCGCCATCGGCTCCTACTTCGGTGCTAAATTCACCCTGCTGCCGCTGTTCCGCATTCCGGTGAAAATGACGAAAGTTAGCGCTGCCTCTCCGTTAACGCAAAAACCCGATCAGGCGCGTCGTCGTTTCCGCCTCGGTATGCTGGTCTTTTTTGCTATGGTTGCCTGGGCGATTTGCACGGCGATGAATCAGCCAAAACTCGGCCTGGCCATGCTGTTCGGCGTCGGTTTTGGTCTGCTGATTGAACGCGCGCAGATCTGCTTTACCTCCGCGTTTCGCGATATGTGGATCACCGGACGAACCATGATGGCGAAGGCGATCATTGCCGGTATGGCCGTGAGCGCGATCGGCATCTTCAGCTATGTTCAGCTCGGCGTGGAGCCAAAAATTATGTGGGCCGGCCCAAATGCCGTGATTGGCGGGCTGCTGTTTGGCTTTGGCATCGTGCTGGCGGGCGGGTGTGAAACCGGCTGGATGTATCGCGCTGTGGAAGGCCAGGTGCATTACTGGTGGGTGGGTCTGGGTAACGTGATTGGCTCTACCCTTCTGGCCTGCTACTGGGATGACGTCTCTCCGGTGCTGGCAACAAACTGGGACAAGGTCAACCTGCTGAAAACCTTTGGTCCACTCGGAGGGCTCCTGGTGACCTATGCCCTGCTGCTCATCGCCTTCTTACTGGTTGTTGCACAAGAGAAGCGCTTCTTCCGACGCGCCACCGCCAAAACTGAAACTCAGGAGAATGCCGCATGAAAGAGATCGTGCCTGATTATCGTCTCGATATGGTGGGTGAACCTTGCCCTTACCCGGCCGTCGCCACGCTTGAAGCGCTACCGCAGCTAAAGAAAGGTGAAATTCTGGAAGTGGTGAGCGATTGCCCCCAGTCGATCAATAACATTCCGCTTGATGCCAAAAATCACGGCTATACCGTGCTGGATATCCAGCAGGACGGACCAACCATTCGTTATTTAATTCAGAAGTGATTTCACGATCGAAAAAGGCCTCTCAGAGGCCTTTTCTAGTTTAATGGCTTTGGCCACCGTCGTCGTCTGAGCTTCGGCAGGCATGAATGAATGGTGAGACGTGTTCCGCAAACGGAACAGATAGCACCGTGAGGTAGGCTATGTGCTGGGCTGAACGTCGTGAACTGAAACTGTTTACCTGCACAAACCGGACACTCAAATTTGATGTTGGGGATATCCCCTCCAGACAGGTGTGTGGAACAACCACCATACAGCAATCACCGGCTGACAGGGGATATATCTTCTGTCAGAAACGATAGCCTGCTGAGAACATAAATACCCACGGATCCAGACGGGTATTGATACTTTGCTGCTGCCCGCCAGCTTTAAAGCGCACGTCCGTATCAATGTCCATATACCAGACAGAGGCGTTGATCAGCCAGTCACGATTAATCAGATAATCCAGACCAACCTGTCCCGCCATGCCCCACGAGTCTTTCAGGCTGAGATCGGAGAGCCCGGCCTCTTTACCGGTATCGTTAAATTTCTCATCAAAGAAGGTGGTGTAGTTAACGCCTGCACCAATATAAGGGCGCACCTTGCTGCTGGAATCGCCGAAGTACCACTGCGCCATCAGCGTTGGTGGCAAATGGTGCACCGTGGCAATGTCCCCGGTCGGTCCTAAACCGACGCGGTGACGGAATGGCGTGGCGGCTAAAAGCTCGACGCCAATGTTATCCGTTGCCATATACGTAAACGTCAGGCCTAACTGGGTGTTATTGCTAACGTTAAACCCGCCCATACCCAGCACATTGTCGGACCCTTCCGTTGGACGTACCGTTGCCGAACCGGCACGAATAAAGAATTCACCTGCTTCATGCGCGTAAGCGCCGCCAGAGAGACTGCTTAAGATAAGGGCTGCCACCGCTAATTTTTTCATATCCGCTCCATCGTTGTGGTTTTAATTGCGGAGGAGAATATACTCACAAATGAGTAATAAGTGATCTAACACAGATCACATTAAAACCAGTAAGTTAACATTCATTGATCTAGGTTAATTTTTGGTGACGCCTCATAAAGCAATAAGTTGTTACCGCGTCAATTTTTGGCATTTCATGGTTACAAAATTTTCTGTTTTCCCTCTCTTGCGCTTCCTGTAGCGGCTGGATAATTTATCGCTCTCACAATGTGATTTGATGCGTTCTACTTTTGCAGGTGTGCCATGAGTGATCATAACCCGTGCATGACGTGCGGAGCCTGTTGTGCGTATTTTCGAGTCTCTTTCTATTGGGCTGAAGCCAGCGATGGCGGCGGCACCGTTCCGGTCGATCTCACTGAACCCTTAACCCCTTTTCTGCGCTGTATGTGCGGCACCAATCAAAAACAGAGCCGCTGTGTGGCACTGGAAGGTGAACCTGGGGTATCCACCCGCTGCTCCATTTACGCGGATCGCCCCAGCCCGTGTCGCACTTTCGCGATGTCGGGAGAGGATGGGCAGGTCAATGAGGCATGCAATCGCGCCCGCGCCCGCTATGGATTACCGCCGCTTTACAAAGATATGCTTTTCCATACAAGCCTTGATGCTGCCACCAGCGTGTTATCCGGTGTACAATTGCCGGCTAATTAACACCTGCAATACTCAAGGAGAGTGCATGTCTATCACGGCGAAGTCTGTCTACCGTGACACGGGAAATTTTTTCCGCAATCAGTTCATTACCTTTTTACTGATCGCGTTGTTGTGCGCCTTTATTACGGTGGTGCTGGGTCATGCGTTCTCACCCAGTGATGAACAGATTGCCACGCTGAGCCAGGGGGATCATCTTGCAGGCAGCGCAGGGTTGTTTGACCTTGTGCAGAATATGACGCCAGAGCAACAGCAAATCTTGCTGCGCGCATCTGCGGCATCTACCTTCTCGGGTCTGATTGGCAACGCCATTCTGGCGGGTGGCGTGTTGCTGATGATCCAACTGGTATCTGCCGGCCAACGCGTCAGCGCGTTACGTGCAATCGGGGCCAGTGCTCCGGTGCTGCCAAAGCTGTTTATCCTCATCTTCCTGACCACGCTGCTGGTCCAGATGGGGATCATGTTGGTGGTCGTGCCGGGCGTGCTGCTGGCTATCGTGCTTTCATTCGCGCCAGTAATGGTTGTGCAGGACAAACTGGGCATTTTCACCGCCATGCGCAGCAGCATCAGGCTCGCATGGGCCAATATGCGACTGGTCGCCCCGGCCGTTATCAGCTGGCTGCTGGCCAAGACTCTGCTGTTGCTGTTTGCGCCGAATTTTGCGGTGTTAACGCCAAATGTCGGAGCGGTTGTCGCCAATACGCTGAGCAATCTGATTTCAGCCGTGCTGCTGGTCTATTTGTTCCGCCTGTACATGTTAATTCGTCAGTAACTGGGATCGCAGAATGAAGCAGTTTCTTGATTTTTTACCGCTGATCGTATTTTTCGCTTTTTATAAGCTGTACGACATTTATGCCGGCACGCTGGCGCTGATTGTGGCAACGGCTGTGGTGCTGATTTACAGCTGGGTTCGCTATCGCAAAGTTGAAAAGATGGCGCTCATCACCTTCCTGATGGTGGCGGTGTTTGGTGGTCTGACATTGTTCTTCCACAATGATGAATTTATCAAATGGAAGGTCACGGTGATTTACGGCCTGTTTGCGGGCGCACTCCTCATCAGCCAGTGGGTGATGAAGAAGCCACTGATCCAGCGCATGCTGGGGAAAGAACTGACCCTGCCGCAGGCTGTGTGGGGACGTCTGAACATCGCCTGGGCGCTATTTTTTATTCTGTGTGGTCTGGCGAATATCTATATCGCATTCTGGCTGCCGCAGAATATCTGGGTCAACTTCAAGGTGTTTGGCCTGACGGCGCTGACTCTTATCTTCACCCTGCTCAGCGGTGTTTATATTTATCGCCACATGCCGCAGGATGACAAGCACTGATCCTTCTGGCCAGATCGTCACGCGGTCTGGCCTCGTTTCCCGCCTTCTCTTTTCTCTACATCCTTCCTGCGAAAATGTCTGAATCATGAAGATTTTATGGAGATCGCTGTCACTTTATTGTAATGAGAATGACTATCATTAATATTCGTCATCGCATTTTTAACAAATGGAAATGAGTTGATGAATAACATAATAAGATTTGCCCCGGCTACACTTACGCTCGCCATTTTTTCAACGCTATACCAGAGCGCTCACGCAGCGGAAGAGACTCTCACCGATGGTGAAACAATGGTTGTTCAGGCCACCGCTGAAGAGGCGCTGAAGCAACAGCCGGGGGTTTCCATCATCACGGCAAAGGACATAGAAAAGGATCCACCGGTTAACGATCTTTCAGAAATTATTCGCAAAATGCCCGGGGTTAACCTCACCGGAAACAGCGCGACAGGCAGCCGCGGTAACAACCGCCAGATCGACATCCGCGGTATGGGGCCGGAGAACACGCTGATTCTGATTGACGGTGTGCCGGTGACGTCACGTAACTCGGTGCGCTACAGCTGGCGCGGGGAGCGCGACACCCGCGGGGATACTAACTGGGTTCCGCCAGAGATGGTTGAGCGCATTGAAGTGCTCCGGGGACCTGCTGCCGCCCGCTATGGTTCGGGGGCGGCCGGCGGCGTCGTCAACATCATTACCAAACGCCCGACCAACGACTGGCACGGCTCACTCTCCCTGTACACTAACCAGCCTGAAAATGATAAAGAGGGGGCGACAAAACGCGCTAATTTTGATCTGAGCGGCCCTCTTGCGGGCGATGCGTTAACGATGCGCCTGTACGGGAATATCAACAAAACCGACGCAGATGCTCAGGACATCAACACCGCGCAAAACGGCTCTTACGCCGCCGGACGTGAAGGCGTGCGCAACAAGGACATCAATGCCCTGCTCTCCTGGAAACTCACGCCACAGCAGATTATCGATTTCGACTACAGCTACAGCCGCCAGGGCAATATCTACGCGGGTGATACTCAATACAGCAACAGCAACGTCAGCCCTGACGGTCTGGTGTCGTCCCTGTATGGACACGAAACCAACCGAATGTACCGCCAGTCTTATGGCATTACGCACAACGGCATCTGGGACTGGGGTCAGTCAAAGTTCGGTGTCTATTATGAAAAGACCAACAACACCCGCCTGGAAGAAGGCTCTACGGGCAAAGTTGAGGGGATGATCAATAGCGATAAATACGATACCAGCCGGCTGGAGTCATACCGTTCAACGGGTGAACTGAACATTCCTTTCTTCTGGCTGGTCGAACAGACGCTAACCGTGGGTGCAGAATGGAATCGTGATGAACTGAACGATCCGGCCTCAATGCAGGCGACAAATGTGTCGGGAGAAGTGATTAACGGCGTTCCCGGCACGGCTTCTGAGCGCAACAGCAAAAACAGCGCTGACCTCACCGGCATCTATCTTGAGGACAATATTGAAGCGCGTCAGGGCACCAACCTGATCCCGGGGCTCCGCTTTGATTATCACAATCAGTTTGGCAGCAACTGGAGCCCGAGCCTGAACGTCTCTCAGGATTTGGGTGACATGTTCAAGGTTAAAGCGGGTATCGCTCGGGTATTTAAAGCGCCAAACCTGTATCAATCCAGCGAAGGCTATCTGCTTTCCACCCGCGGCAATGGCTGCCCGAACAATGTTTCCGAAGGAAGCTGTTACCTGTTAGGTAACCCGGATCTGGATCCTGAAATCAGCGTGAACAAAGAGATTGGCCTGGCCTTTGCGCTGGAAGGCTACGAGGCGGGCATAACCTGGTTCCGCAACGATTACAAAAACAAGATCGTTTCAGGAACGGATGTGCTGGGCCAGACAAGCAGCGGCGCAAATATCCTTCAGTGGCAGAACGGAGGAAAGGCTGTCGTTGAGGGGCTGGAAGGCAACCTCACCGTCCCGGTTATCCGCGACACGCTAACCTGGCGTACCAATGCGACGTATATGATTCAGTCTGAAAGTAAGGACACCGGCAACCCTCTGTCGATTATTCCAAAATATACCGTCAACACGATGCTCGACTGGCAGGTTAGCAGCAAACTTTCAGCGAACCTTAGCTGGACGATGTATGGTCGCCAGAAGCCAAGAGAAAATGCTGAAATCCGCAAAGAGCAGAATGCGATGTCAGATAAAGAGATTGGCGCCTATTCCATCGTTGGGATCGGCAGCAATTATCAGCTGACAAAAGATCTCCGCCTGAATGCCGGGATCAGCAACCTCTTTGATAAGCAGATTTACCGTGAAAATGACGGTGCATCGACCTATAACGAACCAGGCCGTGCGTATTACGCAGGCGTGACCCTGTCCTTCTGACCCTAAGGCGCCTGCTCTGCGGGCGCTAACCCTATTCTCTCCAGCCAGAAATCATAGTAGCATCCCGCCTGAAGTCTTCAGTTACGAGTTTAAAAACAATGACAACAAATGACGCCCCACAGGGCGAACTGGTTTTACGCACACTGGCAATGCCTGCGGATACGAATGCCAATGGCGATATTTTTGGCGGCTGGTTGATGTCGCAGATGGATATGGGCGGTGCAATCCTGGCAAAAGAGATTGCACACGGGCGCGTGGTAACCGTCCGGGTCGATGGCATGACCTTCCTGCGTCCTGTCGCGGTGGGGGACGTGGTGTGCTGTTATGCACGCTGCGTAAAACGCGGCACTACGTCTGTCTCCATCAACATTGAAGTCTGGGTGAAAAAAGTCTCTTCTGAACCGATTGGTCAGCGCTATAAGGCGACGGAGGCATTGTTCATCTATGTGGCGGTGGATAGCGACGGTAAGCCCCGCCAGCTTCCACGGAGCTGATCCTCAGGTAAAAAAAAGCCTCCTTGCGGAGGCTTCTTTTATTCCATCTGTGCCCCGCCGTTCAGGCGGAAGACAATGTTCACAATCAACCCATTGCCGGGTTTACCGGCTTCATAGCGCCACCTGCGCATGGCCGATTTAACTTCACGTTCAAACATATTCGCCGGCTGTGCGGACAGGATTTCCACGTTATCGACACGTCCATCGGCCGTAACGTCGAATTTCACCCGTACACGCCCTTCAATACGTAACGCCTGAGCACGTGCCGGGTACTGCGGCTGGTTACGGCTCAGCGCGCGCGGGCCCGCGGGCGCCGTTACCGTCGGTTTTGTCGCGGTCGTGGTGTTATTCATCAGCGGACGTGACGGGGCGGCATTTTCAACCGGCTGCGTGGCGCGTGGCTCAACCGGACGCACTTCGCGTTTCGGCCGCTCTTCCACCTTTTTGACCGGCTTGGGTTTTGGCTTCGGCTTAGGTTTCGGCTCCGGCTTATGGATCACCACCGGCGCTTCTTTCGGCGGTTCAGGAACCGGCTCTGGCTCTGGCTCCGGCTCGGGTTCAACAACGGGCTGTGGTGGCGGCGGCGCAACCTGCGGCGGCTCAAGATCCGCAGGCGATACCATGGTCACAGAAATTGGCTGCGCTGGCGCCGGCATTTCAATAACCTGATGAACCGAGGTATAGAGCAGACCCGCCACGACAGCACCGTGAATAACGACGGAAAGCAGCGTCGGCCATGGAAAGCGGCGAGGTAAATCAAGGGTCATCGAAGTCATAATCATCAACGTTAAAAAAACCGAACCTCGATTTTAAATGCAAATAGCAATCATATTCAATAAGACACTTTGTCCTGGCGCAATTTAAGCGTACATGAGGCCAAAAAAGGGGCATCCAGATCAGGGTTTTAACATTGTTATTATCTTTACATTGCAGTCATTTGTGCTTTCACATAACGTAATTGTCACTTTTACCGGTTAAGGAGCTTTGCCGTGCTTTACGTGATTTACGCTGAAGATGTACCTGATTCTCTGGAAAAACGTCTTTCCGTTCGCCCTGCCCATCTGGCGCGTTTACAGTTGCTACAGGATGAAGGTCGGTTGCTGACCGCAGGTCCGATGCCTGCCGTTGACAGCAACGATCCGGGCGCGGCGGGTTTTACCGGCTCCGCGGTGATTGCCGAGTTTGAATCTCTGGAAGCCGCGCAGGCCTGGGCAGAAGCAGACCCGTACGTGGCAGCCGGCGTGTACGAGAAAGTCACGGTTCGTCCGTATAAAAAAGTATTCTGAAACGAAAGGCTCCCTCAGGAGCCTTTTCTTCATTCAGTGCAGCGACGCCAGCCTCGCCGCAAATCCGACAAACAGCAGACCTATCAGCCCGTTCCCCAGCTTCGCCAGTTTCTTTTTGGTTTTGAGGTAACGCGTGACAAACGCGCCTGAGAAAATCAGGAAGCTCATGTACATGAAGCTGATCAGCTCAAGCGTTGTGGCGAGGATCAGGAACGACGTGCCGGTATTCTTCGCATTGACATCAATGAACTGTACGAAGAACGACACGTAAAAGAGAATCGCTTTCGGGTTCGTCAGGCTCAGCACCAGCGAACGCTTAAGGATTGCGCTTGCCGGTTCGGCGCTACTTTCGTGCGCATTTTTTTGACGCGTCATAACGGACCAGAGCATTTTTCCGCCCAGCCACAGCAGATAAAACGCGCCCAGATAGCGGACAATATTAAATAATACCGGAGTGGTCTGGATCAACGCGGCGACGCCTGCCCAGGCCAGAAACATCAGCACGGCATCACCAATAAACACACCGGTGGCTGCCAGATAGCCTTTCTTAACGCCGTGGCCAATCCCTGTTTTCAGCACAAACAAGGTGTTCGGTCCTGGAACCAGCACGATAAAAAATGCGCCGACAACATAGGTCCAGAAATTCAGTACACCAAACTCCGCAAACACGTCTCACTCCTTTCGCTCAAAAACAGCGGGGATACCGGTAATTACGGTATCCCCTGAATCAGTTGCGCTATTGTACGCCGTTATAGCCATCAAGATAAGTCGCGGCCAGTTCGTTGCCAAATAATATGGCGTCTTTACTGTCCATGTCCGATGACCATTTATCCTTCGTGTTGCCTGCGAACAATTCCTGAGACGTCGCATTTTCTTTTAGCTGATCGCGAATGCTTTGTGCGTATTCACTGGCTTCAGCCTGAGTCCGCCCTTCCGCGCGGTCAGCTTTGCCCCGGGCATAAAGCTCGCGGAACTGCGCCACGTTCAGCTGATAATTTTTCTGCACGCTGGAGGTGTAATTGCCGCCAGTAAAGCTGGACTGATGCGACACGAAATAAAACGCGTGCCGTTCGGGTGAGGTTTTGCTGCTGGCACAACCGCTTAATATCGCAATCCCAAAGAGTGCTGCCATTACTTTTCCGTTCATCCTTTTTTCCTTTAATAAAGCCAATGTATTCCCCATGCGAAAACATAATCTGCCAATGAGGAAAATGACGAAAGTCCTAAATCTTCTCTGAGCGCATCCAGCGCCAAAAGTACAATAAAAATCCAGAGATAAGGATTCATCTTTTAATATCATGACGTTATGGGGACTTAGTATATCGCGGAAAGCAAACGGAAGGAGACTGCAAAAATTGATAGCCTGGATGTTTAATGGGCACCTTTACGGTGCCCTTCATGCTTTTCAGATGTCCTGGACTGCGAACAACAGCGCGTTACGGTGTCTGTTCAGGCCACATTTTCTGATGGCGTGGATACGCATATTGCGGCGGGATTGTGCTTCCAGCCAACGAGCCTTACGACGACTCACCTGTCGCAACATGCGCCAGCGCCCAACTTCAGTTCTACTGCGCTTCATGTCTACAACTCTTTCTCTAACAGAGATGCCATTATATGCCTAAGCAGGCGGCAAACCAGCGCTTTTATCTGCCGTTTTTATTTGCCAGATGAATCCTGATGCGTAAACTCATAACAATACGCTTTCAAAAGGATTTTTTATTTATGACAACCTTCTACACCGTGGTGAGTTGGCTGGTCATTTTAGGATACTGGCTGTTAATTGCCGGGGTGACGTTGCGCATTCTGATGAAACGCAGAGCGGTACCTTCCGCCATGGCCTGGCTTCTGATTATCTACATTCTGCCGCTGGTGGGCATCATCGCCTATCTCTCTTTCGGTGAACTTCATCTGGGTAAACGCCGCGCCGAACGCGCCCGCGCCATGTGGCCCTCCACGGCGAAATGGCTTGCCGACCTTAAAGCCTGCAAGCATATCTTCGCTGAAGAGAACAGCAGCGTGGCCGCATCTCTGTTCAAGCTGTGCGAACGCCGCCAGGGGATTGCTGGGGTAAAAGGCAATCAGCTGCAACTGATGACCTCTTCTGATGATGTGATGCAGGCGCTGATCCGTGATATCCAGCTCGCCCGGCATAATATCGAGATGGTGTTTTATATCTGGCAGCCGGGCGGCATGGCGGACCAGGTCGCCGAATCGCTAATGGCCGCTGCACGTCGCGGTATCCACTGCCGCCTGATGCTGGACTCCGCCGGCAGCGTGGCCTTTTTCCGTAGCCCGTGGGCAGGCATGATGCGCAACGCCGGTATCGAGGTGGTCGAGGCGCTGAAAGTGAATCTTTTCCGCGTCTTTCTGCGCCGCATGGATCTCCGCCAGCACCGGAAAATGGTTCTGATCGATAACTATATCGCCTACACCGGCAGCATGAACATGGTTGACCCCCGCTTCTTCAAGCAGGATTCCGGCGTGGGGCAATGGATCGATCTGATGGCGCGGATGGAGGGACCGATCGCGACCTCAATGGGCATCGTCTACTCCTGCGACTGGGAAATTGAAACCGGGAAACGCATTCTTCCCCCGCCGCCGGATGGCAATATCATGCCGTTTGAGGAAGCCAGCGGGCACACTATCCACACTATCGCCTCCGGTCCTGGCTTCCCGGAAGATCTGATCCATCAGGCACTGCTGACCGCCGCGTACTCCGCGCGGGAATATCTGATCATGACCACGCCCTATTTCGTTCCCAGCGACGATCTTCTGCATGCCATCTGTACAGCGGCACAGCGCGGAGTGGATGTGAGCATTATTATGCCACGCAAGAACGATTCGCTGCTGGTCGGGTGGGCAAGCCGCGCGTTCTTTAGTGAGCTGCTGGCCGCAGGCGTTAAAATTTATCAGTTCGAAGGCGGGCTGTTACACACCAAGAGCGTGCTGGTGGACGGAGAGCTGAGCCTGGTGGGTACCGTCAACCTCGATATGCGCAGTCTGTGGCTGAATTTTGAAATTACGCTGGTCATTGATGACGCCGGGTTCGGTGGCGATCTGGCGGCGGTTCAGGACGATTATATCTCCCGCTCACGCCTGCTGGACGCCAGACTGTGGGCGAAACGTCCGCTCTGGCAGCGAATTGCCGAACGACTGTTTTACTTCTTTAGCCCGTTGCTGTAAAACGTGCCCAACGATGTTTAACAGGTAGTCATCATGGAAATGGATCTGAACAATCGCCTGACCGAAGACGAAACGCTCGAACAGGCCTACGATATTTTTCTCGAGCTGGCGGTCGATAATCTCGACCCTGCTGACGTCATTCTTTTCAACCTGCAATTTGAAGAGCGTGGCGGTGCTGAGCTGTT
This sequence comes from Enterobacter cloacae complex sp. IR5401, assembly GCF_049238425.1. Classification (NCBI taxonomy): domain Bacteria; kingdom Pseudomonadati; phylum Pseudomonadota; class Gammaproteobacteria; order Enterobacterales; family Enterobacteriaceae; genus Enterobacter; species Enterobacter cloacae complex sp. IR5401. The sequence goes on from NZ_JBMKHN010000007.1 coordinate 80,578, forward strand.
CGATCCGTCTGAAGACTGGGCCGAACACGTCGATTTTGACCTCAATCCGGACTTCTTCGCCGAGGTGGTGATTGGCCTGGCAGATGAAGACGGCGGAGAAATTAACGACATCTTTGCCCGCGTCCTGCTGTGCCGCGAGAAAGACCACAAACTGTGCCATATTCTCTGGCGCGAATAATAAAAAAGGCTGCCCGCGCAGCCTTTTTTATTTAATCCGGTAAAGCATTTCCACAGCGGTGACAAAACCGCGCGCCGGGTTCATGATTCCCCTGCTGACAATTCGGACATTTGCGTTGCTGCTTGCTGCTCTGGAAGGCGCTGCTCATATGGGTGGTAATTAGCCCCGTTGGTATCGCTATTACTGAATAGCCGATCAGGATAAGAACCGATGCCACAATACGTCCGAGCGGCGTATGCGGGGTAATATCACCATAGCCCACGGTGGTCACCGTGACGATAGCCCAGTAAACAGACGCATTAAGCGTGGTAAACCCGTATTTTGGCCCTTCGATTAAATACATCAGGGAGCCAAAAACGATCATCACGATAGCAATAAACGAATAGAAGAGAATCAGCTGGTGGCGGGCGCTGACAATGGCGACCCAAAAAACCCGCAGCGACGGCATAAAGCGCAGCAGTTTGAGAATTCGTAACACGCGAATCGCCCGCATTGCGCGCCAGGCAAACACATAATTCAGACTGATCTCAGGCCACAGCCACATGACATACAGCGGCAGGATGGTGGCTAAATCAATAAATCCCCAGAAGCTGAAAACGTATTTCGCCGGATTTGGCCAGCTAATGACCCTCAGCACATATTCCGCGGTAAACACCAGCGTTACAATCAATTCCAGCCAGACGAAAACGTGCCACTCCTCATACGTCATATGGTACTGCGTTCCGGCGCCGGATTCGATAAAGATAATAATGACGCTAATCAGGGCAAATAAACCACACAGGCCTTCGAAACGGCGACCGGAAACCGTCTCAGGATCAAATAAAAGGTGATACAGCCGCTGACGGGCCGACGTGAATAATCGCGACACATTAATCTCGAAAAATAAGGGCTGACATCATGTCAGCCCTTGCGATTATAACGGGTCTACTTTCAGGCAGGAAACCGCATGTCGGAAACTGCCCTCCAGAACCGGTCGTGTTTTTGCACATTCCGGCCCGGCTATTGGGCATCGCGTACGGAATACGCAGCCTGAAGGCGGGTTGATTGGCGAAGGCAGTTCACCTTCCAGAAGCTGAATGGTTTTATTTTTTTCCAGATCGGGATCCGGAACGGGAACCGCAGACATCAGCGCTTTGGTATAAGGGTGCAGCGGATTGTGGTACACCTCATCATACGTACCCAGCTCCACGGCGTGGCCCAGATACATGACCAGCACACGGTCCGAAATGTGTTTTACCACCGCCAGATCGTGGGCGATGAAGATCAGCGACAGCCCCATTTCCCGTTGCAGTTTCTGTAGCAGGTTAACCACCTGGGCCTGGATGGAGACGTCCAGCGCCGAAACCGGCTCGTCACAGATAATCAGTTTTGGTTCAAGGATCAACGCGCGTGCGATACCGATACGCTGGCACTGACCGCCGGAAAACTCATGTGGGTAGCGGTTGATGAGGTTAGGCAACAGACCCACCTTGAGCATCATCGCTTTCACCCGATCGCGAACTTCCTGGCGCGGCATCTTCGGATGATAGGTGCGCAGCGGCTCGGCAATGATTTCGCCAATGGTCATACGCGGGTTCAGGGATGCCAGCGGATCCTGGAAAATCATCTGGATGTCGCTGCGCACGTCGCGCCATTCATCCGGCTTCATCCCCAGCAGATCTTTGCCAAGCCAGGCCACTTTCCCGTCGGTGGCTTTCACCAGGCCGATGATCGCACGCGCAAATGTCGATTTGCCGCAGCCAGATTCACCCACCACGCCCAGGGTCTCCCCTTCGTACAGGCGTAGCGTGACGCCATCCACCGCTTTCAGGGTTTTGGCAGGCTGCCAGAACCACTGTTTACCGTCTTTGATATCGAAATGGACCTTCAGGTCAGCGATTTCGAGCAGCACATTTCTTTTTTCGTCGATTGCGTTCATACCAGCTCCTCCAGCGGCTTAAAGCAGGCGCGCAGACGGCCTGGGACAAACGCTTCCAGCGGCGGTGCGCTGTTACAGATTTCCATCGCATGCGGACAACGCGGCTGGAACGGACAGCCTTTTGGCAGACGCAGCAGGTTTGGCGGGTTACCCGGGATAGTCAGCAGCGACTCCCCTTCCGCATCAAGGCGCGGTACGGCATTCAGCAGCCCGATAGAGTACGGATGGGCTGGCTGGTAGAACACATCGCGGGCATTACCGTATTCCATCGTGCGGCCTGCATACATGACTAACACTTTGTCGCAGATCCCGGCAACGACGCCTAAATCGTGGGTAATCATGATGATGGCGGTGTTGAACTCGCGCTTCAGCTCGTTCAGCAACGTCATAATCTGCGCCTGAACGGTCACGTCCAGGGCGGTGGTCGGTTCATCAGCGATCAGCAGTTTTGGCCGGCAAAGCAATGCCATCGCGATCATAACGCGCTGACGCATACCGCCGGAAAACTCGTGCGGATACATGCGCATGCGCTTACGTGCTTCAGGCATTTTCACCGCATCCAGCATTTTGACGGACTCTTCAAACGCTTCGGCTTTACCCAGGCCCTTGTGGAGCATCAGCACTTCCATCAGCTGTTCGCCCACCCGCATATAGGGGTTCAGGGACGTCATCGGATCCTGGAAAATCATTGAAATCTGCTCGGCGCGCAGCTTGTTCAGCTCATGTTCCGGCAAGTTCAGGATCTCTTTCCCGTTAAACGTCGCCGAACCGCCGATCACGCCGTTTGACGCCAGCAGGCCCATCAGCGCGAATGCGGTCTGGGATTTACCGGAACCGGATTCGCCCACAATGCCCAGCGTTTCACCGGCACGCAGGTCGAAGTTGAGATCGTTAACGGCAGTAACATCACCGTCGGGGGTTTTAAACGTCACGCGGAGGTCTTTAACGTCCAGCAGTGCGCTGGTCCGCTGTTGCGCCTGTGGCGCGGTTGCCGTTTCAATAATAGTCATGACGGCGCTCCTTAACGGTCTTTCGGGTCGAGGGCATCACGCAGGCCATCGCCGATAAAGTTGAAACAGAACAGGGTGACGACCAGGAAGCCCGCCGGATACAGCAGTAACCACGGTGACACTTCCATGGAGTTTGCGCCATCACTTAACAGAGCGCCCCAGCTACTCAGCGGCTCTTGCGTACCTAATCCCAGGAAGCTCAGGAAAGATTCAAACAGGATCATACTTGGCACCAACAGGGAGGCGTATACCACCACCACGCCCAGCACGTTAGGAACGATATGACGCACCACAATATTGGCGGTAGAAACGCCACCAACCTGTGCGGCTTCGATAAACTCCTTACGTTTGAGGCTCAGCGTCTGGCCGCGCACAATACGCGCCATATCCAGCCAGGACACCATCCCGATCGCCACGAAGATCAGCAGGATATTTTGACCAAAGAAGGTCACCAGCAGAATGACGAAGAACATGAACGGGAAGGAGTTCAGGATTTCTAGCAGACGCATCATCACGGAGTCTACTTTCCCGCCGAGGTATCCGGAAAGCGAACCGTAAAGCGTGCCGACGATCACCGCCACCAGCGCCGCCGCGATGCCAACCATCAGGGAGATACGGCCGCCAATCGCCACTCGCACCAGCAAATCACGCCCGGAAGAGTCGGTACCGAAATAGTGCCCGGATTCCATATCCGGCGCGCTGGACATCATGCCCCAGTCCGTATCGAAATAGGTGAACTGAGAGAGCATTGGCGCCAGGGTGACAAACAGCGCAATAAGCACCAGCACGACCAGGCTGGCAACGGCGGCGCGGTTATGCATAAAACGACGGCGGGCGTCCTGCCAAAGGCTGCGACCTTCAACCTCCAGCTTTTCACTGAAGTTTTCCAGCGCCTCGCTGTTTTTCTTACTCAACATCATGGCGTGCTCCAGTTAGTAACGGATTTTAGGGTCGATAACGGCATACAGCACATCGACAACGGCATTAAACAGAATGGTCAGCGCGCCCACGAGGATCGTCAGGCTCAGCACCAGCGAATAGTCACGGTTAAGCGCCCCGTTAACAAACAGCTGCCCGATGCCCGGCAGGCCATAAATGGTTTCAATCACCATTGAACCGGTGATAATGCCGACGAAAGCAGGCCCCATATAGGAGAGTACCGGTAACAGTGAAGGCTTGAGGGCATGACGGAAAATAATCCGGCGCATCGGCAGCCCTTTCGCACGGGCGGTACGGATGAAGTTCGAATGCAGGACTTCAATCATTGAACCGCGGGTAATACGGGCGATACTGGCGATGTAGGCCAGAGATAATGCCACCATCGGCAATATCATGAACTTCAGCGCCCCGCCGTTCCAGCCGCCTCCGGGAAGCCATTTCAGGGTTATGGCGAATATCATGACCAGCAACGGCGCAACAACGAAGCTGGGGATAACCACCCCGGTCATTGCGACCCCCATTACGGCGTAATCCCATCGGGTATTTTGTTTAAGCGCGGCGATAACGCCCGCAGTGACACCGAGAACAACGGCCAGGATAAATGCAGCAGCTCCTAATTTAGCCGATACCGGGAAGCTGGACGCCACCAGGTCGTTAACGGAATAGTCTTTATATTTAAATGACGGACCAAAATCACCGTGTGCAAGCTGCTTCAGATAGTTGAAGTACTGCGTGGTGATAGGATCGTTTAAATGGTATTTCGCTTCGATGTTGGCCATAACTTCTGGCGGAAGCGTGCGTTCACCGGTAAAAGGACTGCCCGGTGCAAGACGCATCATGAAGAAGGAAATTGTAATTAGAATAAATAACGTTGGAATCGCTTCAAGACAGCGACGCAGGATAAATTTCAACATTGCCCGTACCTTCTGGCGTGTGCCTGATGAATGTTACAAAATAGACACAGTGGGGCAAGCTCGCTCGCCCCACGTATTGCCATTAATGCTTGATAATATAAAGATTCTTAACGGAAATATTATCCAACGGGTCTTTACCGGTATAACCCCCTACCCATGGTTTCACCAGGCGGGCGTTAACGTAGTAGTAAACCGGAACGATCGCAGAGTCTTTATCGAGCTGTTGTTCTGATTTCGCGTACAGATCGGCGCGCTGGGCGTCATCTGCCACCTTCAGGGTTTCGCCAATCAGCTTATCAAACGCCGGGCTCTTATAGTGTGCGGTGTTGTTCGAACTGTCGCTCAGCATGGTGTTCAGGAATGAGGTCGGTTCGTTATAGTCCGCACACCATCCTGCACGTGCCACGTCAAAGGTTCCCTGGTGGCGCGTATCGAGGAAGGTCTTCCATTCCTGGTTTTCCAGCTTCACGTTCACGCCGAGGTTTTTCTTCCAGATAGACGCGACGGCAATAGCCAGTTTTTTATGCAGATCAGAGGTGTTGTACAGCAGGCTAAAGGTCAGCGGCTTGTCGGCGGTATAGCCAGCTTCAGCCAGCAGTTTTTTCGCTTCTTCGTTACGTTTTTCCTGGGACCATTTGAACCATTCAGGTTCAACCAGCTTCATACCGTCGGTGTAAGGCGGGGTGTAGCTGTAAGCTGGCAGGTCGCCCTGATTCTTCACTTTATTCACGATAATGTCGCGATCCAGAGCCAGCTTCAGTGCGGTACGAACACGTACGTCGGTGAACGGTGCTTTCTGGTTGTTAATTTCGTAATAGTAGGTGCACAGATACGGATCGACGTGAACTTCTTTCGGGATCTCTTTTTTCAGCTTCTGGAACAGTTCAATCGGCATGTTGTTATAGGTCATGTCGATTTCACCACTGCGGTAGCGGTTTACGTCCGTCACTTCAGAAGAGATTGGCAGGTAGGTGACCTGATTGATAACGGTCTTCGCATTATCCCAATACTGCGGGTTGCGCTCCAGCACCATACGTTCGTTAACGACCCAGTCCTTCAGCTTATATGCACCGTTGGTCACGATATTCGCAGGCTGCGTCCATTTTTCACCAAATTTTTCCACCGCGGATTTTGGTACCGGGGAGACGGACGGGTGAACCAGCAGCTTATAGAAGTACGGAACAGGTTCGCTCAACGTCACTTCAAAGGTGTTGGCATCGATGGCTTTTACGCCCAGGTCGGTTACTGGCTTTTTACCCGTGATGATGTCATCGATATTGGCAATATGGCCATACTGGAGGTAACTCGCATACGGGGAGGCGGTATTTGGATCCGCCAGACGCTGCCAGCTATAGACGAAATCTTCGGCGGTAACCGGCGTACCGTCGGACCATTTCGCATCTTTACGCAGATGGAAGGTCCAGACTTTAAAATCTTTGTTGTCCCATTTTTCCGCCACGCCCGGAGCCGGGTGGCCGTCTACGTCAGTCACCAGCAGACCTTCAAACAGATCGCGGTTAACGTTAGACTCTGGAACACCTTCAATTTTGTGCGGATCAAGAGACTGCACTTCCGCACCGTTATTACGTACCAGCGTTTGCTTCTCAGCCAGCTGAACACCAGCAGGAACGTCCGCAGCCATTGCAGCGTTGCCCGCGATTAGCGCAGTTAAAATCCCCGCCGCTACCAGACTTTTTTTTGTGATGATGGACATTGTGTTGATACTCCACTCATTATAATGACTGGCCTTCGCCAGTTGTGTAATCCCCTGTTGGGGCCTGTACAGCGCAGGAGTTTTTTTTGCTACTGTCAGGTTCTTTTTTACTTCTTGCTATCACCGACTTCATTATTACTGACCGCTCGTACGGCGGTCTTGCGTCGATTCTTTACACCTTTCCCCTGTCAGAGAGATGCGTTGGATATCTTACGTGAGGGCTATATGAAAATAGTTCTCATCAACTTGTTTAATGCTGCAAAATATAAGGCCGGAAAGTACCAAATGGTGCCAACTCTCGCCAATACATTTTGCAAATTTGTTAAGCATTTCTCTTTTACGATGGCTGGCATAACTAAGGCGCTAACCCTGGCTTACGCCGAAATCAACAAAAAGAGATATAATTCATACAGATAAGAAATTTTGTTGCTCCAAACGCGACGACATGGCTTAGTTGAACGAATTTTCACGATAATTTAACAATTGATTATTATTTAGCACATTCGTCTGAGTCAGCATCGAAATTACTAATATCATTTCGGTTATCTGTCAGCAAGCCCCAGAGTATCATGTGAGTAAAATAACAGAGGGTTTGAGGGATTTATGCGCGGCAAGGGGAAATGAAAATAAACAACCTCTTGAAAAACAACAAAAGAGGGTTATTAGTAGAACTTATTATGACTGGCGCCTATTTCAACTTTATTTATATGATTTGCAGATAATCACGTAAAAAAAACGGAGCCGCTGGCTCCGCTCTTTCAAATGAAAGTCAGTGTACTAACCCGGGGAAAATACTTTTTATACCGGTAACGATAAATTCGATGCCCAACGCCATTAACAACAGACCCATGATACGGGTAATCACGTTGATGCCCGTTTGTCCCAGCAAGCGAACCAGCCATGGCGCCATACGAAATACGCCCCAGCAGCACAGCGCGAACAGCGCAATGGCGACGGAAAAGCCAATCAGGTGCATCAGGCTGTGGTAGCGCGTTCCCCAGACAATGGTGGAACTGATCGCCCCCGGGCCCGCCATCAGCGGCAGTGCCAGTGGCACAACCCCAATGCTCTCGCGGATAGCTGTCTCTGATTTTTCCTGTTTGTTCTGTTTATCCTCCCCCAGCTTGCCGCTGATCATCGACATGGCAATCGTCACCACCAGGATCCCGCCTGCTATACGGAACGAATCAATCGAGATGCCGAAGACCTGAAGAATGGCGTCCCCGAGATAAAGAGACGTAAGTAGGATGATCGCCACCGACAGGTTTGCCGTCAGGTTGGTTTTATTTCGTGCCGCAGCCGTCTGATAGCTGGTCATACTGATGAAGACAGGGATGATCCCTACCGGGTTAACCAGAGCAAACAAGCCGATAAAAAACTTGAAATATGTAGGGAAATCAAAGAGCGTTTGAATCACATTAAGCTCCGCAATTGAGCATGTCCAGGGAGAAACTGCATGTCATGATAAATCCGCGCTGAAGATACGCTTTTTAGCCGCACACTTCACCAGAAATCTGTTCTTAAACGTTATCAATTCATGATGTTAAACATTTGTGTAATCAATGATATCGCCGCTTCCAATAGTTACTTAATTATTTAACAGTAGAATAATTAGCACAAAATAACCCTGCTGAAAGGTATCAGCTTAGGACAAAATTGATCTCGATCATAATTTTCGTACTCAGAAGTGAGTAATCTTGGTTACGCCGCCAGGGAGATCACCTATCAAAAAGGTATGATGCTAAGGTAAGGCTCTTTTAGTAAATTAGTGAGCTGGAGCAGTGAGTAATCCTTTGTTTTACTGTGTGTTACGCAAGTGGGATCGGCTCTGACTATACTGTCAGACGTATCGAGCGCTGGTTTACTAAAAGAGTTTAAACATTATCAGGAGAGCATTATGGCTGTTACCAATATCGCTGAACTGAACGCCCTCGTCGAGCGCGTAAAAAAAGCCCAGCGTGAATATGCCAATTTCACCCAAGAACAGGTTGATAAAATCTTCCGCGCGGCCGCTCTGGCTGCTGCTGATGCTCGAATCCCTCTCGCTAAAATGGCCGTTGCCGAATCCGGCATGGGTATCGTTGAAGATAAAGTGATCAAAAACCACTTTGCTTCAGAGTATATCTACAACGCCTATAAAGATGAGAAAACCTGCGGTGTGCTGTCAGAAGACGATACTTTCGGCACCATCACCATCGCAGAACCGATCGGCATCATTTGCGGTATCGTTCCAACCACTAACCCAACCTCTACCGCCATCTTCAAATCTCTCATCAGTCTGAAGACACGTAACGCAATCATTTTCTCTCCGCATCCACGTGCGAAGGACGCCACCAACAAAGCAGCAGATATCGTGCTTCAGGCTGCCATTGCGGCGGGTGCGCCAAAAGATCTGATCGGCTGGATCGACCAACCTTCTGTTGAACTGTCCAACGCCCTGATGCATCACCCGGACATTAACCTGATTCTGGCGACCGGTGGTCCTGGTATGGTTAAAGCAGCATACAGCTCCGGTAAACCAGCCATCGGCGTAGGCGCAGGTAATACTCCTGTTGTGATCGACGAAACGGCAGATATCAAGCGTGCAGTTGCTTCTGTGCTGATGTCTAAAACCTTCGATAACGGCGTTATCTGTGCATCTGAACAGTCTGTTGTTGTGGTTGATTCGGTATACGACGCCGTTCGTGAACGTTTCGCCAGCCACGGCGGCTACCTGTTGCAAGGTAAAGAACTGAAAGCCGTTCAGGACGTGATCCTGAAAAATGGCGCGCTGAACGCAGCTATCGTAGGTCAGCCAGCGTATAAAATTGCTGAACTCGCTGGCTTTAGCGTCCCTGCTACCACCAAGATTCTGATTGGTGAAGTGAAAGTCGTTGATGAAAGTGAGCCGTTTGCTCACGAGAAACTCTCCCCAACGCTGGCAATGTACCGTGCGAAAGATTTTGATGACGCGGTAGAAAAAGCAGAGAAACTGGTGGCAATGGGCGGTATCGGCCACACCTCTTGCCTGTACACCGATCAGGATAACCAGCCTGAGCGTGTTGCTTACTTCGGTCAGAAGATGAAGACGGCACGTATCCTGATCAACACCCCTGCTTCTCAGGGTGGTATCGGTGATCTGTACAACTTCAAACTCGCACCTTCCCTGACTCTGGGTTGTGGTTCCTGGGGTGGTAACTCCATCTCTGAAAACGTTGGTCCAAAACACCTGATCAACAAGAAAACCGTTGCTAAGCGAGCTGAAAACATGTTGTGGCACAAACTTCCGAAATCTATCTACTTCCGCCGCGGCTCTCTGCCAATCGCGCTGGATGAAGTGATTACTGATGGCCACAAACGTGCGCTCATCGTGACTGACCGTTTCCTGTTCAACAATGGCTATGCAGACCAGATCACCTCTGTTCTGAAAGCGGCTGGCGTGGAAACTGAAGTCTTCTTTGAAGTTGAAGCTGACCCAACCCTGAGCGTTGTACGTAAAGGCGCTGAACTGGCGAACTCCTTCAAACCTGATGTGATCATCGCACTGGGTGGCGGTTCCCCAATGGACGCTGCGAAAATTATGTGGGTGATGTACGAGCATCCGGAAACTCACTTCGAAGAACTGGCGCTGCGCTTTATGGATATCCGTAAACGTATCTACAAGTTCCCGAAAATGGGCGTGAAAGCGAAAATGATCGCCGTCACCACTACTTCCGGTACTGGTTCAGAAGTGACGCCATTTGCCGTTGTGACTGATGACGCAACCGGTCAGAAATACCCGCTGGCTGACTACGCACTGACGCCAGATATGGCTATCGTTGACGCCAACCTGGTCATGGAAATGCCGAAATCACTGTGTGCGTTCGGTGGTCTGGATGCGGTAACTCACGCTCTGGAAGCTTACGTTTCCGTACTGGCTTCTGAGTTCTCTGACGGTCAGGCTTTGCAGGCGCTGAAACTTCTGAAAGAAAACCTGCCAGCTTCTTACAACGAAGGTTCGAAAAACCCTGTTGCGCGTGAACGTGTACACAGTGCGGCAACAATCGCGGGCATCGCGTTTGCTAACGCCTTCCTGGGTGTCTGTCACTCTATGGCGCACAAGCTGGGTTCACAGTTCCACATTCCTCACGGTCTGGCGAACGCCCTGTTGATCAGCAACGTTATCCGCTATAACGCCAACGATAACCCAACCAAGCAAACTGCATTCAGCCAGTACGACCGTCCACAGGCGCGCCGTCGTTATGCTGAAATCGCAGATCACCTGGGTCTGAGCGCACCGGGCGACCGTACTGCCGCGAAGATCGAAAAACTGCTGGCATGGCTGGAAAGTCTGAAGGCGGAACTGGGTATTCCTAAATCTATCCGCGAAGCAGGCGTTCAGGAAGCTGACTTCCTCGCTCACGTAGATAAGCTGTCTGAAGATGCATTCGATGACCAGTGTACTGGTGCTAACCCGCGCTACCCACTGATTTCCGAACTGAAACAGATCCTGCTGGATACTTATTACGGTCGTAACTTCACTGAAAGCGATGTCGCAGCCGTAAAAGTTGAAATCCCCGCAGTTGTAAAGGCTGACAAGAAAGCGAAGAAAAACGCTTAGTTGACAGTGTGATAAAAAACCCGCCAGCGGCGGGTTTTTTTATATCTGAGGATCGGTAAAACATTCATGTTATTTTCGATTGTCGCCCTGTAACGCCGTCAGCGAGCCTACAGCCAGCGCCTCTTTATAATGCTTGCGGCAGACCGAGACATAACGTTCATTGCCTCCTATCACCACCTGCTCGCCATCAGCATAGGGTTTACCCGACTGGTCCAGGCGAAGAACCATACTTGCCTTGCGGCCACAAAAGCAGATTGTTTTCAGCTCAACCAGCTTATCCGACCAGGCGAGCAGATACTGGCTGCCGGCAAATAACTCCCCACGAAAATCGGTACGTAATCCATAGCAAAGAACGGGAATATCCAGCTCATCAACGACCTCTGAAAGCGCATGGACCTGCTCACGGGTCAGGAACTGGCTTTCATCTACCAGCACGCAATGGACAGGCTTAGAGGCATGCTCGACACGAATGTCCTCCAGCAGGTCCGTTTCAGGGTTAAACAGCCTTGCAGGCGATGAAAGCCCTATTCTTGAGCTTACCTTCCCTGCCCCAAAGCGATCGTCGATTTCGGCGGTATAAACAACGGTACGCATCCCCCGCTCCTGATAATTGTATGAGGATTGCAGTAACGCCGTCGATTTCCCTGCATTCATTGCCGAATAGTAGAAATAAAGTTGTGCCATTGGCCGAAGAACCCTAATCAATGTGAAATATTCCCGATGGATCATTGTACCATATTTTGTACCGTCAGCTGCGGCGAGCAGCACACTCCAACCTGCCATGCACCGGTAAATCCTTCGCGAGTAGCGCAAAATAATGCGTTAAAACAGGCAGTAAAGGCATTAAACACTGACAATAAGGTGAGACCGCAACCAGAGATAACACTTCTTTTTATAGTGTCTTCTTCGTTCATTAAAATTCACTATTTATTAACTATTCCTGGCTTCGCTGCGTTTACACGGGGTAATACAAAAGGCTGATATTTATCAACCGCAACTATAATTCCTGAGGTAAAAGTCACAAAACAAACATGCAAATGACGCGCTTTTGCCGTTTGAAACGATATCTCGCAGCCCCAACAAACAATGAAATTTAAGTTAGCGTAATTAATAATAGCGTCGTTTATTTTGTATTTTTTGAATTCCTTACATTCCCACCTATTGCACAAGTGAAATTAAGGCTCTATTATTAGGACAACAAACCCACCCCCATTATAAGTTTGAGATTACTACAATGAGCGAAGCACTTAAAATTCTGAACAACATCCGTACTCTTCGTGCGCAGGCAAGAGAATGTACCCTTGAGACGCTTGAAGAAATGCTCGAAAAATTAGAAGTTGTAGTTAACGAACGTCGTGAAGAAGAAAGCGCAGCTGCGGCTGAAATCGAAGAACGTACACGTAAACTGCAACAGTATCGCGAAATGCTGATTGCCGATGGTATCGATCCAAACGAATTGCTGAACAGCATGGCTGCGGCTAAAACCGGTACCAAAGCAAAACGCGCGGCACGTCCTGCTAAATATAGCTACATCGATGAGAACGGCGAAGAGAAAACCTGGACTGGCCAGGGCCGTACTCCTGCTGTAATCAAGAAAGCAATGGACGAACAAGGTAAACAACTGGATGACTTCCTGATCAAGGATTAATCTGGAAAGATTCTGAAAAATCCCGCTCTGTGCGGGATTTTTTATACCTGTAATATTCGCCCGAACATCTCCTTACATTCTGTCATATTGTGAGGCTCCGTATTTAACGTCCTTGACAATCCCCCGCCAATTACGGAGCGACAGGCATAAAAAAACCGGTGAGCATCGCTCCACCGGTCTTGTTCACTGGACTGTGAGTTTATTACTTAATACCCACGCTACCTTTGAGCCAGGCTTTAAATTCTTCACCCAGGCTGTTATGGCGAATACCATATTCGACGAATGCCTGCATATAACCGAGCTTATTCCCGCAGTCATGGCTCTTACCTTTCATATGGTAGGCTTCCACGGTCTCTTTCTCGATCAGCATATCGATAGCATCCGTCAGCTGGATTTCATCGCCCGCACCCGGAGGCGTTTTCGCCAGCAGCGCCCAAATTTCAGCGCTCAGTACGTAACGACCAACGACAGCAAGGTTAGACGGCGCGACGTCCGCTTTAGGTTTTTCAACAACGCCAACCATCGGTACGCTTTCGCCAGGTTGCAGGTCAACGCCTTTGCAGTCAACCACGCCGTAAGCGGTCACGTCGTCGACTGGCTCAACCATAATCTGGCTGCTGCCGGTTTCGTCGAAGCGTTTAATCATTTCCGCCAGGTTTTCCTGGGAAAGATCGGACTCGTACTCATCAAGGATCACGTCAGGCAGAATAACCGCGACCGGCTCATCACCCACTACAGGATGTGCGCACAATACTGCATGCCCCAGGCCCTTCGCCAGGCCCTGACGAACCTGCATAATGGTAACGTGTGGAGGACAAATAGACTGCACTTCCTCCAGCAGCTGGCGCTTAACGCGTTTTTCCAGCATTGCTTCGAGTTCGAAACTGGTATCGAAATGGTTTTCGATAGAGTTTTTAGATGAATGCGTCACCAGCACAATTTCGGTGATACCTGCTGCAATACATTCATTCACGACATACTGGATTAATGGCTTATCAACCAGAGGCAGCATCTCTTTTGGGATTGCCTTCGTCGCTGGCAACATCCTGGTACCCAATCCCGCCACCGGGATAACGGCCTTTCTGACTTTCGAATTAAGGGCAGCCATTGAAATTCTCCTGAACTGTTCAAGTTTTGAACTTTTATGCATTGAATAACGCGTTGAGTATACAGTCTCAGCCACTAATACGGGTCTGAAAAGAACGCGTTGCCGATCAATTAAGACAAATACGCATGAAACTCGCAGCGATAGTAGCACTGCCAGCAAAAACACAGGTAAAGCAATCTGAAAAATAAAATCTGACTGCTTACTCCGTGGACAACATTAAGCGTAACCGCCCTCCGGCACCCCAAATTTGGCACTGCCAGGAGGTGCAGCGATGGCTAATTTGATTAAGGTAAGTATTTCCCAGCGTACCCAACGGCACGCCGTTACTCACCTGAATATGGTGTTCGCCAGTATTCAGTGTGGCATTTAATCCCGCAGACACCAGAATAAGGTTATTCAACCCGCTGTGATAATAGCCAACCAGAAGCGGGAACTGCCCCGGTAAATTGGCCTGGCGAAAAAGTTGGTTGACCTGTTTTAGTAAACTGCCTAACTCAGGAAGTCGTTGCCCCTGATGGGATAATTGTTCCTGTAGCAATCCATTAAACAGCGCCCGGAGTAATAAGGCCGCCAGAACGCCGTTATCTCCCGCTCGGGTAACATCCAGGCAATAAAAAGCGAGGTCGGAATCCGAGAGCGGCGCAATATCCAGCACCAGTCCAGGCTGGTCAGCCGCTACCAGCTGGCGATAATTTACTCTGCAATGAGAGATATTTTGCTGCACCGGCGGCTGAAGTTCCTGAAGCAGCTTCGCGGCCGCGAGCGGATTACTGACTAAAGCATCCCAGTCCTGGAAAAGACGTTCTTCTTCTTCCACCCGGGAATTGAACATATTGGGATACAGGCAGGCCAACACCGTTTCGCGCAGACGGTTTAAATCTTTAACCGGTTTGAGCAGGATATCCTGCACTCCTAAACGCAACGCCTTAGCAATATCCGCCATATTTTCGGTGGCCGAGATCACCAGTATCGGTGTCTGATAACCTTCATTACGCAGGTTTTCTACCAGCATTAATCCGTCCATGCGCGGCATCTCAAGATCGCAGATCATCAGATCCGGCGCCATGCTGGCCATTTTTTCCAGTGCCTCGACGCCATCTTCGGCAAGGGACGTGGTTGCACCCAGTGAGGATAACCACGAATCCAGTAGCGATCGGAAAACGGGCTCGTCTTCTACTATCAAAATATGTTTTCCGGCCAATGGCTGTGTCATGGTTCCTCCCCTGGCTGACAGTTACTAAATAGTGGCATGCTATTGGTACTATCGCCTGTCAGATTTTGCTGAAGTAATCAAAAAAGTGCTCAACGTGCTGTACGCACAAAAGGCAACAGTTCATCTATTTTCTTTTCGACGGCTAACGAGCCCGCTGCTATGGCGGCCTCAGCCCGGTGGAAATCAAGGGTAGAGATTTGTGGACAATAGGGTTGAATAAGAATATCCGGAGGATCGCCAGCCATACGGTTTCGCTTCAGGCGATTCTCAAGAATTTGAATAGAGGTCGTCATGATTTCAATGGCGTTCGGTGCGGTCACCGCGCGACGGGCAGCCAGGCGCCCTATTCTGCCGCGTAATCGAGCATGCCAGGCAAGTTTCTCTTCTTCCGCATCATCGCTCTGAAGATTAACCGGCATCAAATCTTGCTGCATGAGGTGAGCATCGTGCTGTAAATCCACGGCAATAACGATATCCGCCCCCATGGCGCGCGTCAGAGAGACAGGGACAGGATTCACTACACCACCGTCAACGAGCCAGTAGCCGTTGTGAGGCACAGGCGCCATTAACCCAGGCATACTACAGGATGCACGAACGGCGAGATGAATATCCCCTTCGGTGAGCCATAACTCCCTGCCCATACTGAGGTTGGTTGCAACGGCCCCGAAAGGCATTTGGCAGTGGCTGAAGTCAGCGAGGGGCATTATCTTGCGAAACTGATTGAACACGCGTTCGCCGCGCAGCAGGCCGCCACGCTGCCAGGAGAGATCCATCAGGCGCAGCACATCCCAGTAACTGAAGGAGCGCACCCAGCTTTCAAGCTCCGGGAGCTTACCGCAGGCGTACGCAGATCCGACCAGCGACCCGATAGAACATCCTGCAACAATATCAACGTCAATCCCCATCTGGTTTAAGGTATTGATAACGCCAATATGTGACCAACCCCGGGCAGCACCTGAGCCCAACGCCAGTCCAATTTTTACCTTTCTCATTAGCCCTGTTTTACTTCCCCTGGATTCCCGACATAGCGTCAACGCACCTGCTCAGTTAACATATTGCTACCTTAAGCGTTTAACGCCTTATTTTTTGTTCCAGGAAGAGAATCGTGTCTCAACTCTGCCCCTGTGGTAGCGCTCTGGAGTATAGCCTATGTTGCCAGCGATATCTTTCTGGCAAGCAGGTTGCACCAGACCCGTCACACCTTATGCGCTCGCGGTATACTGCTTTTGTGATCAAAAACGCAGACTACCTGATTAAGACCTGGCATCCGTCCTGCCATGCTGCCGATTTTCGCCAAGAGATTGAAGCCGGATTTGCTAACACCGTCTGGCTGGGCCTCACCGTCTTTGAAGCCGCTCCCGGACGCGATGCCAACGAGGGCTATGTCAGTTTTGTCGCCCGCTTTAGCGAACAAAACAAACCCGGCGCCATCATTGAACGCTCACGGTTCTTAAAGGACAGCGGGCAATGGTATTATATTGACGGCACACGTCCGCAATTCGGTCGTAACGATCCCTGCCCCTGTGGTTCAGGAAAAAAATTTAAAAAGTGTTGCGGCAGTAATGCCTGACAACTCAGACTTCGCAAATACATAAACAGGATTTCCCGGCGATGCAATCATTACAACGTAAAGTTCTGCGCACTATCTGTCCCGATCAAAAAGGGCTGATCGCACGAATTACCAACATTTGCTACAAGCATGAACTGAATATCGTGCAGAACAACGAGTTCGTTGACCACCGTACCGGTCGCTTCTTTATGCGTACCGAACTAGAAGGCATTTTCAACGACACAACCCTGCTTGCCGATCTGGACAGCGCCCTGCCGGAAGGCTCGGTGCGCGAGCTGAACCCGGCGGGCCGTCGCCGTATTGTCATTCTGGTCACCAAAGAGGCGCACTGCCTGGGCGATCTGCTGATGAAAGCCAACTACGGTGGCCTGGACGTCGAAATTGCCGCCGTCATTGGCAACCACGAGACGCTGCGTACACTGGTAGAACGTTTCGACATTCCGTTTGAGCTGGTCAGTCACGAAGGCCATACCCGTGAAGAGCACGACAACCTGATGGCTGCTGCGATTGAAGCGCATAACCCGGACTACGTGGTGCTGGCGAAATATATGCGCGTGCTGACGCCATCCTTCGTGGCGCGCTTCCCGAACAAGATTATCAACATCCACCACTCCTTCCTGCCAGCCTTTATTGGCGCGCGTCCGTATCACCAGGCATACGAGCGTGGGGTGAAGATCATTGGCGCAACCGCGCACTACGTGAATGATAATCTGGATGAAGGCCCAATCATCATGCAGGACGTGATTCACGTGGATCACACCTACACGGCAGAAGATATGATGCGTGCCGGCCGTGACGTTGAGAAGAACGTACTAAGCCGTGCGCTGTATCAGGTACTTGCCCAGCGCGTCTTTGTGTACGGCAACAGAACGATTATTCTTTAATCCCTCGGAAAATGAATTGATTAGCTTTACGCCTTTGCGGATAAAAAGCAGGCAAACAGCTTCATTTTCCTAAAGGAATGCTTTACAGGGGCGTCTCATTTGATATGATGCGCCCCGCTTCCAACACGAAGCAGGCCAGTTAAAAGCATTACCCCGTGGTGGGGTTCCCGAGCGGCCAAAGGGAGCAGACTGTAAATCTGCCGTCATCGACTTCGAAGGTTCGAATCCTTCCCCCACCACCATCTCCAGCTTTACCTCAAAATATGAATTACCCCTGGTGGGGTTCCCGAGCGGCCAAAGGGAGCAGACTGTAAATCTGCCGTCATCGACTTCGAAGGTTCGAATCCTTCCCCCACCACCATCACTTCCAGATGCTACAGCACTCTCTCAAAGCACAATGCCCCATGGTTCTTCAGTGCGGGGAAGGATGAGAAGCTTCGACCAAGGTTCGATTCGAGCGTAGCGAGAAAGCGTTGCCGCAGGCAACGACCCGAAGGGCGAAGCGCGAAGCGCTGAGTAATCCTTCCCCCACCACCATCACTTCCAGATTCTTTAGCACTATCCAAAAGCACAATGCCCCATGGTTCTCCCATGCGGGGAAGGATAAGAAGCTTCGACCAAGGTTCGATTCGAGCATAGTGAATTCTGTAGGCCGGGTAAGGCGCAACCGCCACCCGGCATCCGCACGAAACCCTGGATCGGGGACAAAAAAAACCCCGCATATGCGGGGTTGTATTAATACAGCGAATCAGCGACGAGCACGCACAACCTGATATTTGCGCGTCAGGTACTCCACCGGCGCACTCCAGATGTGCACCAGGCGAGAGAACGGGAACAGCACAAACAGGGTCATACCCAACACCAGGTGAACGCGGAAGATGAACGCCACGCCGTCCAGATGCTCAGAGGCGCCCCCGCGGAAGGTCACGACAGACTGCGCCCATCCCACCAGCTTCATCATCTCGCTGCCGTCCATATGCTGCGCAGAGAATGGAATGGTCAGCAGACCAAGCGCACACTGCACCATCAGCAGGGAGAGGATCAGGATGTCCGCTCCGGTCGTGGTAGCCCGCACGCGTGGGCTGAACAGACGGCGTTTCAGCAGCAACAGACCACCCACCAGGGTCATCACGCCGCAGGCGCCACCGGCGAGCATCGCCATCTTCTGCTTCACGTCAATCGGCAGCCACGCTTCGTACATCCAGTGCGGGGTCAGCATCCCCAGGAAGTGACCGGCGAAAATCCCCAAAATCCCGATGTGGAACAGGTTTGACGCCAGGTTCATCCCTTTACGATCCAGCATCTGGCTGGAGGCAGCACGCCAGGTGTACTGGCCATAGTCATAACGCAGCCAGCTTCCCACCAGGAACACGGTGCCCGCGATATACGGGTAAATGTCAAAGAAGAACATATTCAGGAAGTGCATTAGTGCTGTCCTCCGTTAGAGATATTCAAATATTGCGGAGCCACCGCTCCGGCAAAACGACGCTGATGCGCGGAGATTTCAGATTCGCCACAGCTCTGGTCAGCAAAGAATTTCACCTGCTCTTCTTCCCAGACGGCATCCAGTGCTTGTGGGGTATCGTCCCGGGCTTCATCCGCGATTTTTTCCGCCACTTTTTGACTGTCAACCGAGGCGTTAGCCAGTTTCACCAGCAGATCAAACAGGACTGCATAGCTGCTCTCACGTTGCTGGAGACGCGCGCCGAGCAACGCCAGAATGGGAGCAATGTCCTGCAACCCGCCCAGCGCTTCCTCTTTCGGCAACTGCGCCAGATATTCCAGATACAGCGGCAGGTGATCCGGCAGCTCGCGGCTGTCGAGTTGCAAACCGTGCTGCTCGTACTGGGCCATCAGATCCACCATCGCCTGACCACGGTCGCGGGATTCACCGTGAACGTGTTCGAACAACAGCAGAGACGTGGCACGACCCCGGTCAAACAGCTGGCTGTAGTCCGCCTGCGCATCAAGAAGATCGCGCGCCAGCAGATCGCGGAGGAAAACGCCCAGCTTCTGGGCATCCTCTTTATCCAGGTTTTCAGATGACGCGAGTGCATCAAAGAGTTCCTGTTGATGCTGCACAAGCGCAGCATCAGGGTACTCGAGCAGACGCGAAACAATGACGAGTTCAATCATTGGTGCGGCTCCGTTTTGCTGGTCACATCCATCGCGTCGATGCGGCGGCTGTTGAACAGGTTGAATTTGCTGTCTGACCCGTGGCAACCGTCGCCAAAGGTAAAGCCACACCCACTTTTCTCCGGGAAGGCCTCGCGAGCCAGTTCACGGTGGCTGCTCGGCACCACGAAACGATCTTCGTAGTTAGCGATTGCCAGATAGCGGTACATCTCCTGCGCCTGCGCTTCGGTCAGACCAACCTCTTCCAGCGCGCGGGTATCGTTCACGCCGTCAACGGTTTCCGCACGTTTGAAGTGACGCATCGCCAGCATACGTTTCAGCGCCAGCAGTACCGGCTGGGTATCCCCGGCGGTGAGCAGGTTGGCCAGATACTGAACCGGGATACGCAGGCTTTCCACGTCCGGCAGAATGCCGTTGCTGCCCAGTTCACCCGCATCCGCCGCAGACTGAATCGGAGACAGCGGCGGCACGTACCAGACCATCGGCAGCGTGCGGTATTCCGGGTGCAGCGGCAGGGCCAGCTTCCAGTCCATCGCCATTTTGTACACCGGAGACTGCTGTGCGGCGTCAATCACGCTCTGCGGAATACCGTCTTTCAGCGCCTGCTCAATAACCTTCGGATCGTTTGGATCGAGGAAGACGTCTAGTTGACGCTGATACAGATCTTTCTCGTTCTCGGTGCTTGCGGCCTTTTCAATCGCGTCCGCGTCGTACAGCAGCACGCCGAGGTAGCGGATACGACCTACGCAGCTCTCTGAGCAGACGGTCGGCATACCGGCTTCGATACGCGGGTAGCAGAAGATGCACTTCTCAGACTTACCGCTCTTCCAGTTGAAGTAGATTTTTTTGTACGGGCAGCCGGTGATGCACATACGCCAGCCGCGGCACTTGTCCTGGTCGATCAGCACAATGCCATCTTCTTCACGCTTGTAGATGGCGCCGCTTGGGCAGGTCGCCACGCACGCCGGGTTAAGGCAGTGTTCGCACAGGCGCGGCAGGTACATCATGAAGGTGTTTTCGAACTGGCCGTACATCGCCTTCTGCATGTTCTCGAAGTTCTGGTCTTTGGCGCGTTTTTCGAACTCGCCGCCCAGAATCTCTTCCCAGTTTGGACCGCTGGTAATTTTGTCCATGCGCTGGCCGGTGATCAGCGAGCGAGGACGGGCGATCGGCTGGTGTTTGCTTTCCGGCGCGTTGTGCAGGTTCTGATAGTCGTAATCAAACGGCTCGTAGTAATCATCGATGCCCGGCAGATGCGGGTTAGCGAAGATTTTACCCAGCAGCATGGCACGGTTACCCATGCGCGGTTGCAGTTTGCCGTTGATTTTACGGATCCAGCCGCCCTTCCACTTCTCCTGGTTTTCCCAGTCGGTCGGGAAGCCGGTGCCCGGCTTACTTTCCACGTTGTTGAACCAGGCGTACTCCATACCTTCACGGCTGGTCCAGACGTTTTTACAGGTGACTGAGCAGGTATGACAGCCGATGCATTTATCCAGATTCAGCACCATGCCGACTTGTGAACGAATTTTCATTTTACGCTCTCCTGTACCTGGTCATTACCTTCGCCATCTAACCAGTTAATATTCTTCATCTTACGTACCACCACGAACTCATCGCGGTTCGATCCTACGGTGCCGTAGTAGTTAAAGCCGTAGGCCAGCTGGGCATAACCACCGATCATGTGGGTCGGCTTCGGCGTAATACGGGTCACGGAGTTGTGAATACCGCCGCGCTGTTCGGTGATCTCAGACCCCGGCAGGTTAACGATACGTTCCTGCGCGTGGTACATCATGGTCATCCCGGCCGGTACACGCTGGCTCACCACCGCACGTGCCGTCAGGGCACCGTTGCTGTTGAACACTTCAATCCAGTCGTTATCTTCGATACCCAGATCTTTGGCGTCCGCTTCGCTCATCCAGACGATTGGCCCCCCGCGCGACAGGGTCAGCATCAGCAGGTTGTCGCTATAGGTGGAGTGGATACCCCACTTCTGGTGCGGCGTCAGGAAGTTCAGCGCCTTCTCAGGGTTACCGTTCGATTTCGCACCCATCACCGCTTTCACGGAGCGGGTGTCGATTGGCGGACGGTACACAAGCAGGCTTTCACCGAAGTCACGCATCCACTGGTGATCCTGATACAGAGACTGACGGCCAGAAAGCGTGCGCCATGGGATCAACTCGTGAACGTTGGTGTATCCGGCGTTATAGGACACATGTTCATCTTCGAGGCCAGACCAGGTCGGGCTGGAGATAATCTTGCGCGGCTGGGCCTGAATATCGCGGAAGCGGATTTTCTCTTCCTCTTTATTCTTCGCCAGGTGCGTATGGTCACGACCGGTAAACTCGCTCAGGGCCGCCCAGGCTTTCACCGCCACGTGGCCGTTGGTTTCCGGGGCCAGGGTCAGGATCATTTCCGCCGCATCAATCGCCGTGTTCAGCATCGGCTGGCCTTTCGCCGGGCCGTCCGCTTTGGTGTAATTGAGCTTGCGCAGCAGGTCCATTTCACTCTGGGTGTTCCAGGCGATCCCTTTCCCGCCGTTACCGATTTTTTCCATCAGCGGGCCGATAGAGGTAAAGCGCTCGTACGTTGCCGGGTAATCACGTTCAACCGGAATAATGTGCGGCGCGGTTACGCCTGGGATCAGGTCGCACTCGCCTTTTTTCCAGTCCTTCACGTCCAGCGGCTGCGCCAGTTCGGCAGCGGAGTCGTGCTGGATTGGCAGCGTCACCACGTCGGTCTCTTTGCCCAGGTGCCCTACACAGACTTCGGAGAATTTCTTCGCGATGTCTTTGTAGATTTCCCAGTCGCTTTTTGATTCCCATGCCGGGTCAACGGCCGCAGACAGCGGATGAATAAACGGATGCATATCCGACGTATTCATGTCGTCTTTTTCGTACCAGGTGGCGGTAGGCAGCACGATATCGGAGTACAGGCAGGTACTGGACAGACGGAAGTCCAGCGTTACCACCAGATCCAGCTTGCCGTCCAGACCGTTGTCTTTCCATTCAACTTCTTCTGGCTTCACGCCGCCCTGCTTGCCGAGATCTTTACCCTGAATACCGTTTTCGGTACCGAGCAGGTATTTCAGCATGTATTCATGGCCTTTACCGGACGAACCCAGCAGGTTAGAGCGCCAGATGAACAGGTTACGCGGATGGTTTTTACCGTTCTCCGGCTGTTCTGCCGCGAAGCGGATTGAGCCGTCTTTGAGGGATTTAACGGTGTAGTCAACCGGTGACATGCCCGCTTTCTTCGCCGCTTCCGCAATGCGCAGCGGGTTCGTGCCCAGCTGCGGCGCAGACGGCAGCCAGCCCATACGCTCAGCGCGCACGTTGAAGTCAATCAGGTGGCCGCTGTAGCGGGATTTATCCGCCATCGGCGACAGCAGTTCCTGGGCGGTAACCGTCTCGTAGCGCCACTGGCTGGAGTGGTTATAGAAGTAGGAGGTGCTGTTCATGTGGCGTGCCGGACGCTGCCAGTCAAGGGCAAACGCCAGCGGCTGCCAGCCGGTCTGCGGACGCAGTTTTTCCTGACCCACGTAGTGCGCCCAGCCGCCGCCGCTCTGCCCGACGCAGCCGCAGAAGATCAGCATGTTGATCAGACCACGGTAGTTCATATCTAGGTGATACCAGTGGTTAAGACCCGCACCGACGATGATCATGGAGCGACCGTGGGTCTTGTCGGCGTTTTCCGCAAATTCACGCGCGATACGGGTGATCTGCGCGCGTGGCACGCCGGTGATCTGCTCCGCCCAGGCCGGGGTATAAGCCTTCACGTCATCATAGCTGGTCGCGCAGTTTTCATCGTTCAGGCCGCGCTCCAGGCCGTAGTTCGCCATGGTCAGATCGTAGACGGTAGTGACCAGAGCAGTAGTACCGTCCGCCAGTTGCAGGCGCTTAACCGGCAGTTTGTGCATCAGAACGTTTTGCAGCTCAACCTTGTTGAAGTGCTCGGAACCTTCACCACCAAAGTACGGGAAGCCGACATCGGCGATCTCATCCTGGCTGCCCAGCATGCTGAGGCGAAGTTCCGTCTCTTCACCCGTGGTGCCGTTACGCTGCTCCAGGTTCCATTTGCCTTTTTCGCCCCAGCGGAAGCCGATAGAACCGTTTGGCGCCACCAGCTCGCCGTTGCTGTTGCAGGCGACCGTTTTCCACTCCGGGTTGTTTTCCTGACCCAGCGCGTCCACCAGATCCGCGGCACGCAGCATACGGCCTGCGGCGTAATAGCCGTCACGCTCTTCGAGCATCACCAGCATTGGCATGTCGGTGTAGCGACGCACGTAATCGGTGAAATACTGGCTTGGCTTGTCGAGGTGGAATTCACGCAACATTACGTGGCCCATCGCCAGCGCCATGGCGGCATCGGTACCCTGTTTCGGCGCCAGCCACAGGTCGCACAGCTTGGCGATTTCGGCGTAGTCTGGGGTCACGGCAACGGTTTTGGTCCCTTTGTAACGTACTTCAGTAAAGAAGTGCGCATCCGGGGTACGGGTCTGCGGAACGTTAGAGCCCCAGGCGATGATGTAGCTGGAGTTGTACCAGTCAGCGGACTCCGGCACGTCGGTCTGCTCGCCCCAGGTCTGTGGCGACGCTGGCGGCAGGTCGCAGTACCAGTCGTAGAAGCTCAGGCAGGTACCGCCGATGAGTGACAGGTAGCGTGCGCCGGAGGCGTAAGAGACCATCGACATCGCCGGGATTGGCGAGAAGCCTGCCACACGGTCAGGACCGTAAGTTTTCACGGTGTAGACGTTGGAAGCCGCAATCAGCTCGTTCACCTCTTTCCAGGAAGAACGAACGAAACCACCGCGACCACGCGCCTGCTTGAAGCTTTTCGCTTTGTCGGCATCTTCAATGATGGAGGCCCAGGCATCAACCGGATCGCTGTGCTGCACTTTCGCTTCACGCCACATTTTCATCAGGCGTTTACGCATCAGCGGGTATTTCAGTCGGTTGGCGCTGTAGAGATACCAGGAGTAGCTGGCCCCACGCGGGCAGCCACGCGGCTCGTGGTTCGGCATATCCGGACGGGTACGCGGATAATCGGTCTGCTGCATTTCCCAGGTGACCAGACCGTTTTTAACGAAAATCTTCCAGCTACATGAGCCAGTGCAGTTTACGCCGTGGGTAGAACGGACAACTTTGTCATGCTGCCAGCGTTGACGGTAACCGTCTTCCCAGTCCCGGTTGGTATCCAGAACCTGGCCGTGCCCATCGGCAAAAGTTTCACCCTTCTGTTTGAAGTAGCGAAACCGGTCCAAAAATTTGCTCATCGGGTATCTCCTGTGTGGAGCCTGTGGCTCTCTAAATCGACATTGCTGATTTGCAGCGAAGGTAACGCTATGAAAGATGGTGAGAATTGATAACGATCAAGACGAAGGGGGACTCTGAGGGGGGGTATTAGATCAAATACCACCAAAGCGGTAGCTGTTATTATTTTTTAACTTTATGATTTATATGGATATATTTTATTTATCGTACAATAAGCGAGGCAAAATTTAACATCTTAGGTATTAAGGGGTAGAGACACCTGTAAAGCGATGGCGATCACAGCGTTACCTGTGGGTGACCACGGGTAACGCCATTAGTATGTTGTAACTATTTAGCGATTAAAAAAAGCGCGGCACTCAGGCCGCGCAAACGGATAATCAAGCTTACTTGTTTTTCTTGGTATTACGGCCATATACCAGCCAGGTGATGACCACGCAGGCGATATAGAAGACGAGGAATACTTTCATCGCACCCGCCGGAGAGCCGGTCAGATCCAGTGAGATACCGAACGCTTTTGGAATAAAGAAGCCGCCAATCGCGCCTATCGCAGAGATAAACCCAAGCGCCGCAGCGGTATCGGTGGCGGCTTCACGCATTGCCTGCTCGTCGCTCCCACCCTGCGCTTTCACGCGGTCCATGGTCAGCTTGCGGAAGATGACAGAGATCATCTGGAAAGTAGACGCACTGCCCAGCCCGGCGGTCAGGAACAGCACCATGAAGACGCCGAAGAAGGCAAAGAAGTTACCCCCCTCACCACCCGCAGGCAGCGTCAGGAACAGCAGCGCACAGAAGATGGCCATTACAACAAAGTTCACCAGCGTAACGCGCGTCCCGCCCAGACGGTCGGAGATCATCCCGCCCAGCGAACGTGCCAGCGCGCCGATAAACGGACCGAAGAAGGCAAACTGAAGGATCTGCACGTCCGGGAACTGGGTTTTAGACAGCATGGCAAAGCCTGCGGAGAAACCGATGAACGAGCCGAAGGTCGCCAGATACAGCAGCGCCATCACCCACAGGTGGCCACGCTTCAGAACCGGCAGCTGCTCGCTCAATGACGCTTTGGACGCGGACAGATCGTTCATGAAGAACCACGCCGCCAGGGTAAAGACCACCAGGAACGGTACCCAAATCCAGGAGGCGTTTTGCAGGAACAGCACGGAACCGTCGGGCTGCGTCACACCGCCGCCGCCAAAGGCCGCAAAGATGGAGACAGAGATCGCCAGCGGGGCAATCAGCTGCATCACGCTCACGCCCATGTTACCCAGACCGCCGTTAATGCCCAGCGCGCCACCCTGCTTCGCTTTCGGGAAGAAGAAGCTGATGTTTGCCATACTGGACGCAAAGTTCGCCCCCGCAAAACCGCACAGCAGAGAGATAATCACGAACACGCTAAACGGTGTGGAGGTATCCTGCACCGCAAAACCGAGCCACACGCACGGTATGATCATGATCCCGGTACTGAAAGCCGTCCAGCGACGACCACCAAAGACCGGCACCATAAACGCATAAGGAACGCGCAGCAGTGCGCCTGAAAGCGACGGCAACGCGGTCAACATAAACAGCTGGTCGGTGGTAAAGGTAAAGCCCACTTTTGGCAGGTTAACCGCAACCGCACTGAACAACATCCAGACGCAAAACGCCAGTAACAGACATGGAACGGAAATCCACAGATTACGACTTGCTACACGGTGGCCGCGCTGTTGCCAGAACGCCGGATCCTCTGGACGCCAGTCTGTAATAACGGCACCAGTTTCCCTTTCGGGAGCGGAAGAGTGACTCATAGACACCTCTGATTCTCGAATGATGCTGCAAACATTAGGGCTTTAGAGCGGCGGTAAGTTGATATAAATCAAAGGAAAAGTGGGAGGTTTTGCGGCAAAAAAAAAGCCATCACTCTTAATGAGTAGATGCAAAACGTAAAAAAGGTGTGGTTTTTCACGGTGCTGAGGCATCCCTGCTTCGTCCACCCACTAACCGTTACCTCTCTGGCAATTTAGAGGTAATCCTTTATTGGTATGGGTATACTCCAGGGTATGCACCAGAATAGCGCCATTCCTGCAATCAGGTCACGTCAGGAGCCCGGCAACTCTATGTTAAAAAGATGTTTATCTCCGCTGACGCTGGTTAACCAGCTGGCGCTTATTGTTCTGCTGTCCACCGCTATCGGTGTGACCGGCATGGCTATTTCTGGCTGGCTGGTACAGGGTGTACAGGGTAACGCGCATGCCATCAACGAGGCAGGCTCGCTACGTATGCAGAGTTACCGGCTACTGGCGTCGGTGCCGCTGACGCAGGCTGACCAACCGCTTATCGACGAAATGGAGCGTACCGCATTCAGCCCTGAACTGGAAAGAGCCGCCATCCGTGACGGTCAGCAATCTCAGCTTAAGGCGCTTCAGGGCTACTGGCATACCCAGCTGGAGCCCGGCTTAAAGCGGGCGGAAGACCGGGAAACGGTCGCCCAGGATGTCGCCGGGTTTGTGTCACGCATCGATCATCTTGTCTCCTCATTCGATCGCACCACAGAGTTACGCATTGACCGTGTGGTGATAGTTCACCGCGCAATGGCGCTGTTTATGGGTTTGCTGCTGATTTTCACGGTTATCTGGCTGCGCGCGCGGTTGCTTAACCCCTGGAAACAGCTCCTGGCGATGGCCCGCGCCGTCACACAGCGCGATTTTACCCAGCGCACGCACATCAGCGGGCGCAACGAAATGGCGATGCTTGGCGAGGCGCTCAATACCATGTCGGCAGAGCTATCAGAGAGCTACGCGGTACTGGAACAACGCGTCCAGGAGAAAACCGCCGGGCTTGAGCAAAAAAACGAGATCCTCTCTTTCCTCTGGCAGGCGAACCGTCGCCTGCATATGCAGGTACCGCTTTGCGAACGTCTCTCGCCAGTACTGAACGGCCTGCAAAACCTGACTCTGCTCCGCGATCTTGAGCTTCGGGTTTACGACGTTGAAGATGAGGAAAACCATCAGGAATTTACCTGTCAGTCGGACATCTCCTGCGACGATAAAGGGTGTCATCTGTGCCCGCGCGGCTTGCCGCCGCTTACCACCAGCGGCACGACCCTCAAGTGGCGGCTGATGGACAGCCATACCCAGTACGGTATTTTGCTGGCCACCCTGCCCGCCGGACGTCACCTGAGCCACGACCAGCAGCAGCTGGTCGATACGCTTGTTGAGCAGCTCACGGCCACGCTGGCGCTCGACCGCCACCAGGAGAAACAGCAGCAGCTGATCGTGATGGAGGAGCGTGCCACCATCGCCCGCGAGCTGCACGACTCCATCGCCCAGTCCCTCTCCTGCATGAAGATGCAGGTGAGCTGCCTGCAAATGCAGGACGAAGGCATGCCCGAGAGCAGCAAACAGCTGCTCAGCCAGATCCGCAACGAGCTTAACACCTCGTGGGTTCAGCTTCGCGAGCTGCTGACCACCTTCCGTTTGCAGCTCACCGAGCCGGGGCTGCGCCCTGCGCTGGAGTCCAGCTGTCAGGAGTTTAGTGCCCGGCTGGGCTTCCCGGTGAAGCTGGATTACCAGCTGCCACCGCGTTTTGTCCCCTCTCACCAGGCGATCCATTTGCTGCAAATTGCCCGTGAAGCCCTGAGCAACGTGCTCAAGCATGCCGAGGCGACGGCCGTTACGGTCACCGTCAGCTGCCAGGATAATCAGGTGAAGCTCAGGGTTCAGGATAACGGCCGCGGCGTGCCGGAAAATGCCGAACGAACGAACCATTATGGTTTAATTATCATGCGAGACCGCGCGCAAAGCCTGCGCGGTGATTGCCAGGTTCGCCGGGGAGAGTCAGGTGGCACCGAAGTAGTGGTCACCTTTATACCCGAAAAGCCCCTCATAACTGCTCAAGGAGAAAACCATGACTAATCAGGAACCGGCATCTATCCTGTTGATTGACGATCATCCGATGCTGCGCACTGGCGTTAAACAGCTTGTCAGCATGGCGCCAGATATCACCGTCGTCGGGGAAGCCAGCAACGGCGAACAGGGTATTGAACTTGCCGAATCGCTCGATCCTGATTTGATCTTGCTCGATCTCAACATGCCGGGCATGAATGGCCTGGAAACCCTCGACAAGCTGCGGGAGAAATCCCTCTCTGGCCGGGTGGTGGTCTTCAGCGTCTCAAACCATGAAGAAGACGTGGTCACCGCCCTCAAGCGAGGGGCAGACGGCTATCTGCTGAAAGATATGGAGCCGGAAGATCTGCTCAAGGCGCTGCAACAGGCTGCCGCAGGCGAGATGGTGCTGAGTGAAGCGTTAACGCCGGTACTGGCCGCCAGCCTGCGTGCGAACCGCGCCACGTCTGACCGCGACGTCAGCCAGTTGACCCCGCGCGAGCGTGACATTCTGAAGCTGATTGCCCAGGGGCTGCCGAATAAAATGATCGCCCGCCGTCTGGACATCACCGAGAGCACGGTCAAAGTGCATGTCAAACACATGCTGAAAAAAATGAAGTTAAAATCCCGCGTCGAAGCCGCCGTCTGGGTGCATCAGGAGCGCATTTTTTAACTTACTCATCCGGCAGCAACTTCCACCGTGGATCGTCGGCAGGCATTGCGACGAGCGGTTGCACCACGGAAAGCGTGATCTCATTGGAGGAGACACGCTGCCCATCCTTATCTTCCACCACGGCCGTTAGCCGCCATGCGTTTTTCGCCCCTTCTGAATCATCCCATGCAGGCATGATCACACTCCAGCCATCGCTGCTGTTGCCGTTTGCCGGTGAGGTCAGGCTGAGCGCCTGGGTATCACCCAGCCAGTGGATCTGCCGGATACCGTGCTTGCTGCGAATTTGCAGCTTCAGCATCACGGTTTCGCCTGGCTTAAGATCCCACGGCGGCGTGGCCAGATATACCGAGAGGGTTTTGCGCTGACGGAATTCCATCACGGGCAGATTATCGCGATCGGGTGAATCATAGCGGCTGCCCCGCAGCGAGCGCGTCGCCGCCACTTCCCCGGCGGAAAGCTGTTTCGCCAGCGGCACGCCAAAACGATAGTTGAGCTTCAGCCCGAGGTTATTCTGGCTAACGCCGCTCTCCCCCTGCTTATGGGCAGCCGTCAGGGTGACCAGCGGTACGGGGGTATAGTTCAGCCCCAGGTTGACCGCAACCGGGTTGTGATACCCCGTACCGCTGTTAAACAGATCGACGTTATCGCCAAAATACTGTTCAAAGCTGACGCTGGTGTTCAGGTGATGAAACCAGGGAAGCCAGGCTTTGGCCGTTACGTCGTACCCGCGCGCCATGCGCTGCTCGCGGATGTCGGAACGCGGCTGCCAGCCAGCGAACGGCTGGTAGTAATTGGCCGACAGGCGCAGGTTTTCACCCCACGCCTCTGCGCCCAGCCCGGCACGTTGCAGGTTGTCTTCCAGCAGGTTGTCGTAAAAGGTGTTGTAGCCCAGCAGCCAGTTTCCGGCAACCCAGCGCTGCCCGATCCCGACATTGCTCACCAGCCCATCTGTCTGCTGCGTCAGGCCAAGCTGGCTCCAGCTCAGATAACGGGTGTTGTCGTTCCAGGGGATAAACCAGCTACCGCTGCTGCCGTTAAAGTTGCCGTCGTCATCCACCAGTACATTGACGTTGGCGTTTCCCCAGGGTGAAAGCCAGGATTCAATCTGCTCGTTGACTTCACCGCTGACGGCATCCCGCACTTTGCCAAACGCGAACTGTCGCGCCTGCTGCCCGGCCGTCAGGCCGTTATCGGTCATACTGGCTTCACCGAAGGCCTTTGCCATTTCAGCCAGATGCTTTTCGCCTTCGGTGGTCGGTTGCGCCATACCGAGATCCGGCAGGCTATCGCCGTTATTATCAAACGGATTCTGCGCCTGCTGCACGAAGGATTTCGGCGCACCGTGAAGGGCTCCAGCCGTAAAAAGGGGGAGTAACAGCAAAAAACGGATGCGGGACGATACAGCCTTCAACGTCGTCAATCAGAACCTGTGTTTATGAACAAACACTTATTATGTTAACGCCATAAGCCCTGAAAACCAGTCTTAACAGAAATTTCAGGAATATCCTGAAAAGATTTGTCGGGTGGCGGCTTCGCCTTACCCGACCTACAAATTCGTACCGGTGCGAAGCCGCCAACCGACGCCCTTGCACTATTATCCCAACAGCGCTTTCAGCTCCGGCACGCAGGAGCCGCAGTTCGTGCCGCAGCGCAGCTTCACGCCCAGCGCTGCGGCAGAATCACAGCCTCCGGCTATCGCCTTACGTATCGTATTTTCACCCACGCTGAAGCAGCTACAGATAATTCGCCCGGGATCGGCATCTTCGCCCGGCCGTTGTCCGTGCAGCAGCGCATGGCGTTCAGCGAGTTGTACGGGTGCAGCAGCAAAGGCTTCTTCAATAAACGCATGCGCCAGCGCCGGCAGCGTATGGCCCTCCCAGTAGCCCAGCATCAGCTCGCCGTGATGCCAGGCGAGCACGCTGCTGCGTTCTCCCGTCTGTGCCACCTGTAACTGCCAGCCCCGACCGCTGGCGTACGCCCTGACCCACGACAGCAACGGCTGCTCCCCCGCCACCGTCAGACGTGAGGCTTTACGCCACCAGCAGACCGACGGCGGCAGCGCTGGCAGCTCGCGGGCATACAGTTCACCCTGCCAGGCCGGTAGCCAGGGCATGATCCTCACCGCGGTTTGTTTACTCTCCGGCTGGCCGGAACCAGCATCAATCCGCCCTTCTACCAACGCATTGACCTTCCCCTGCCGTGCAAATTGCGCGTTCCAGTGCATCGGCGCAAACAGCTCGCCCGCACGCTGCGCGGTGGAGATACGTACTCTGGCAACCATCACCCCGCGCGGGGAGCTTATCCGCGCCAGCTGGCCGTCAGTCAGCCCAGCGCGCGCCGCATCGGTTGCGTTCATCTCAACAAAAGGCTCATCAATATGCTGCATCAGGCGCGGAACATACCCCGTGCGCGTCATGGTGTGCCACTGATCGCGGATCCGCCCGGTATTCAGTATCAAGGGGTACAATTCGTCGACGCCTGCCCCATGCGAGGAAGGATCAACCGGTACAAGATTTCTTTGCGGGAAATCACCGGCATGCCACTGATAAGGCGCCAGCGCGTCCCACGCCTCTCGCGACAGCGACGCCAGTTCGCGCAGGTTTAGCGCCCGTTCGCCGTTATTTTCAAACGCCGTCAGCGCCGCATGTTCACAAAATATCTCCTGAGGGTGTTCCCAGGCGAAGGCATCGCCATAACCGAGCTGGTCTGCCATCCGGGCGATTATCCACCAGTCCGGTCTGGCCTCGCCCGGCGCAGGCAGAAAGGCACGCTGGCGGGAGATACGGCGTTCAGAATTGGTCACCGTGCCGTTTTTCTCGCCCCAGCCCAGGGCGGGAAAACGGATATGGGCAAACCGGCTGGTGTCCGTCTCCTGCATCACCTCAGATACCATGACCAGCGGGCAGGCTGCCAGAGCCTGACACACC
Source organism: Enterobacter cloacae complex sp. IR5401 (assembly GCF_049238425.1). Taxonomy (NCBI): domain Bacteria; kingdom Pseudomonadati; phylum Pseudomonadota; class Gammaproteobacteria; order Enterobacterales; family Enterobacteriaceae; genus Enterobacter; species Enterobacter cloacae complex sp. IR5401. The sequence goes on from NZ_JBMKHN010000007.1 coordinate 113,116, forward strand.
GCGTGGCTGTCGGGAAGCGACACGGCAGGGTTGGTGCCCATGATCCACACCGCCTTCACCTCGCCGCGCGCAATGGCGTCAAACAATTCCACCGCCATCAGGCCCGGGGTCTGCGCCAGCCGTTCCGTTCCCCAGAAACGCGCCACGCGCGAAAGATCGTCCGGCTCGAAGTTCATGTGCGCCGCCAGCTGATTCGCCAGCCCGCCCACTTCCCGCCCGCCCATGGCATTTGGCTGTCCGGTCAGCGAAAACGGGCCGCAGCCAGGACGGTTGAACTTCCCGCTGGCAAGATGCACGTTAATGATGGCGTTACACTTGTCGCTGCCGGTGGAGGACTGGTTGATCCCCATGGTGTAGAGCGTGATCGCGCGTGGCGCGGTGATAAACCAGTCGTAGAAGGTGCCAATCTCGTCTGAAGGCAGATCGCAAAACGCCTCCACGCGAGGGATCGGCCACTCGCCCCGCCCCTGAATCAGATTGAGCAACCCCACAAACAGCCCGGCGTCGCTGCCGGGTCTGAGCGCGAGGTGGAGATCGGCTATATCGCAGGTGGCGGTTTTACGCGGATCGATCACGACCACTTTCATCTGCGGATTGTTGTGCTTTGCCTGCACCAGCCGCTGATACAGCACCGGATGCGTCCAGGCCGCGTTTGAGCCAACGAGTACCACCAGATCGCTGTTTTCCACGTCCTCGTAGCTGCACGGCACCACGTCTTCACCGAAGGCGCGTTTGTAGCCCACCACCGCCGATGACATGCACAGCCGCGAGTTGGTATCAATGTTCGCCGCCCCGATAAAGCCTTTCATCAGCTTGTTGGCGGCATAGTAATCCTCGGTCAACAGCTGGCCGGAGGCATAAAACGCCACCGCCTGCGGCCCCCATTCGTTGATGATGTTCCGTAGCCGCTCGCCCGCTTCGCCCAGCGCCTGCGGCCATGCCACCTCCCGGCCATCGACCACCGGGCGCAGCAGGCGTCCCTGCAACCCCGTGGTTTCCCCGAGGGCAGATCCTTTTACACACAGACGACCGAAATTCGCCGGATGAGTTTCATCCCCCCGAATGCTCACCTTTTCACCGTCTGCGCTGGCGACCACGCCGCAGCCCACCCCGCAGTAAGGGCACGTTGTCCGGGTTTCGGTCATGAGGCCTCCGCACGCATCACCAGCTCTTCATTTCCAACCCATACCTTGCCGTTTTCAATTTTTACCGGCCAGGCGCGCACCACGGGTTCGCCATTCTCCACCTGACAGCCGTCGCGCAGACGAATACGTTGCTTGTAGAGCGGCGAGATCACCACCGGTTCCCCCGCCGCATCGCCGAGGATGCCGCGTGAAAGCACGTTCGCGCGGCTACCCGGCTCCCGATCGTCGAGGGCATAAACGTTTTTGCCAAAGCGGAACAGCGCAATCGGTTTGCGCCCAAGATGCGCACCGATGCCCGCCTGCTCCGGGATCTCATCGATATTACAAATTTCCTGCCAGCGCTTGCTCTCCGCCGCGGCAGGGACATTCACCGCGGTGCGAAACAGCGCCAGGCGGTCAGGATCGTTTAGGGTGGTTTGCCATTCGCACTGGTAGGTCTCCACCACCCGAGCCATCTCCTGCTCCAGCTCGTGGGCGATCCCCAGGCTGTCGTTGAGGATCACCTCGCGCAGATAGTCGAGGCCGCCTTCCAGGTTATCCATCCAGGTACTGGTACGTTGCAGACGATCTGCCGTGCGAATGTAGAACATCAGGAAACGGTCAACGGTGCGGATCAGCGTTTCGTCGTCCAGATCGCTGGCGAAGAGGTCCGCGTGGCGCGGCTTCATCCCGCCGTTGCCGCACAGATAGAGGTTCCAGCCTTTGTCCGTGGCAATCACCCCCACGTCTTTGCTCTGCGCCTCTGCGCACTCACGGGTACAGCCGGAGACCGCCATTTTGATTTTGTGCGGCGCGCGCAGGCCCTTGTAGCGGTGCTCCAGCCTGACCGCGAGGCCGGTGGAATCCTGCACGCCGTAGCGGCACCAGGTCGACCCGACGCAGGATTTCACCGTGCGCAGAGATTTCCCGTAGGCATGTCCGGTCTCAAACCCGGCCTCCACCAGCGCCTGCCAGATTTCCGGCAACTGTTCGAGTGTGGCGCCAAACAGGTCAATACGCTGCCCGCCGGTAATTTTGCTGTAAAGGCTATAGCGTTTCGCGATCTGGCCGATGGCGATCAGCCCGTCGGCGGTCACTTCACCCGCAGGCATCCGCGGGACGATGGAGTACGTTCCGTCCTTCTGAATATTAGCGAAATAGCGGTCGTTGGTGTCCTGCAACGGCAGATGCGCCGGTTTCAGCAGATACTCGTTCCAGCAGGAAGCCAATACCGATCCCACCAGCGGCTTACAGATCTCGCACCCGTGCCCCTGACCGTAGCGGCTGATAAGCTGGTCGAAGGTGCGGATATGGTTGACGCGCACCAGGTGGTAAATCTCCTGACGCGAGTACGGGAAGTGTTCGCAGATATCTTTCTTCACCTCCACGCCCTGCTCCGCAAGCTGGAACTCCATCACCTGCTTCACCAGCGCGCTACAGCCTCCGCAGCCGGTCGCCGCTTTGGTGCACTGCTTAATGGCGCCGATATCCGTTGCGCCCGCGCTTACCGCCTGGCAGATATCCCCTTTGCTGACGTTATGACACGAACAGATCTGCGCGCTTTCCGGCAGCGCCGCCACGCCCAGCGCTTTCGGCGCGCTGCCTGACGACGCGGGTAAGATCAGCGTTTCCGGCTCTTTTGGCAGGCCGATGCCGTTGAGCATCATCTGCACCAGCGTGGCGTATTCGCTGGCATCGCCCACCAGCACGCCACCCAGCAGGGTTTTGCTGTCGTGGCTGACCACAATTTTTTTGTAGATTTGCTGCGGCCCGTGCGTCCACTGGTAGCTCAGCGCGCCCGGCGTGCGCCCATGGGCATCGCCAAACGACGCCACATCCACGCCCAGCAACTTGAGTTTGGTACTCATATCCGCGCCGGTGAAGCGCTTCTCCTCACCCGCCAGCACAGCGGCGGCCACGCGCGCCATCTGGTAGCCCGGGGCCACCAGGCCAAAGATTTTTCCCTCCCACAGCGCGCATTCGCCGATGGCAAGCACGTCCGGATCGGAAGTCCGGCAGCCGTCGTCAATACAGATACCGCCGCGCTCGCCGATAACCAGCCCGCTGCTGCGCGCCAGTGCGTCCTGCGGACGAATACCGGCAGAGAAGACCACCATGTCCGTTTCCAGCTGTTCACCATCGGCAAAGCGCAGCACCAGCCCGTCGTCTGCGGTGGCAATCTCCGTCGTCGATTTACTGGTGTGCACCCCTACGCCCAGCGCCTCAATTTTCTTGCGCAGCATTGCCGCGCCGTCGCTGTCGAGCTGCACCGCCATCAGGTTCGGCGCAAACTCCACCACGTGAGTTTCCAGCCCGAGCTGCTTAAGTGCATTCGCCGCCTCCAGACCCAGCAGGCCGCCGCCAATTACCACGCCGCGTCGAGAGCCTGCCGCATGGGCCGCAATGTTGTCCAGATCGTCGAGGGTGCGGTAGACAAAACAGCCCGGCAGATCGTTGCCCGGAACGGGTGGTACGAACGGGTACGAGCCGGTCGCCAGCACCAGCTTGTCCCAGTGAGTCTCATGGCCACTGGCGGTACGCACTACGTGTGCATCACGATCGATAGCAACGATCTGCTGCGAGAGGCGCAGCTCAATGCCGTTATCGGCAAAGAACTCCCCCGCCACCAGCGAGAGCGAGTCCGCGCTGCGTCCGCCAAAATATTCCGACAGATGCACGCGGTCATAGGCGGCATAGCGCTCTTCGCCAAAAACAATAATCTGATACTGCTGATGCAAATTGCGGTTAACGCAGTCTTCGAGGAAATGATGGCCGACCATACCGTGCCCAACCACCACCAGAGTAGGTTTTGTCATAGCGTTCTGTCCTGCAACCTGCGGTTGCGTTGTGAAACGATCGAACAGCCAGTCCGCGTGGGCGGGCGCAGCCGTTGCCAGTAAATCGGTAAAGGTTGCCGCGCTGCGGCAGTCACCCAGCAGCAGCACGCCAGCCAGCGCCCCCTGATGGATCAGTAAACGTCGATAGTGACGGGTCAGCGGATCCCATGAACTCCAGACCACATCGTCCGCCTGCGCCGTCGCGCGCCCGAGGCTGAACAGATCCACGCCGGTCACCTTAAGGCGCACGCCGTTGTCGGTCAGGGTAAACGGCGCGGTGACCTCCCCGGCCAGCCGCGCGGCAAGAATATCCGCCTGCGCCAGACAGGGGGCCACCAGGCCAAACGTCTGGCCGTCAATTTCGCAGCACTCGCCGATGGCGTAGATACCCGGCACGGAGGTTTGCATCTCCTGATCCACCACGATGCCGCGCGCGCAGCGAATGCCGCTGGCATTCGCCAGCGCAACGTTGGGCTGCACGCCGGTTGCCAGCACCACGCGCGTGGCGGCAATGCGGCGTCCGTCGAGCAACGTCACGGCATCGTCAGCGATGGCGGTGATGCCGGAGGCGAGTTCACAGCTAACGCCCCGCGCCGCCAGCGCCTCTTCCAGCAACAGTCCCGCCTGCTGATCCAGCTGCTGTTCCATCAGCCACGGACCGCGATGCACGAGCGTGACGTTGTCACCCTTGCGCGCCAGCGCTGCCGCTGCCTCCACGCCGAGTACGCCGCCGCCCAGCACTACCGCCGGCCCGGAGATATTCTGGATGGCGCGGGTTTCTGCCAGGGTGCGAAAGGTGAACACATGCGGCGCATCGCCGCCGGGGATCGGCGGCACAACAGGGGTAGAACCGGTGGCAAACACCAGCGCATCCCAGCCCAGCGTGCGAGCAGAGGTATGCACTTCACGCGCGTTGACGTCTACTGCGAGCGCCGTTTCTCCTCGCAGCACCGTCACGCCTCGTGCCGTGTACCAGTCTTCATCGTGCAGACAGATGTGCTCCGCCTGCTTTTCGCCACCCAGCACCGGCGAAAGCTGGATGCGGTTGTATGCCTGCTCCGGCTCGTCACCGATGACGGTGACAGCGAAACGACCGGGAACACGCCCGGTGAGCGACGCAATCAGCCGGGTTGCCGCCATACCATTACCGATAATGACCAGTCGCATCGTGCCCCCTCATTACGCCGCTTTCGGCTGTTTTTCATAGAGGAAATAGAGGATCTGCTGGCGCATGTGGTGATAGCGGCTGTCGTCCGCCAGCTGCACCCGGTTGCGCGGGCGCGGCAGATCGACGCGCAGGATCTCACCCACGGTGGCCGCCGGGCCGTTGGTCATCATCAGTACGCGGTCAGAGAGTAGTACCGCCTCGTCCACGTCGTGGGTGATGAGCACGATGGTGGTGTTCAGCGCCTGCTGGATCTGCATCACCGAGTCCTGAAGATGGGCGCGCGTCAGCGCATCCAGCGCGCCGAAGGGTTCATCCATCAGCAGGACTTTCGGCTTCATCGCCAGCGCGCGGGCAATCCCGACGCGCTGCTTCATACCGCCGGAGATCTCCCCGGGGCGCTTATGCAGCGCGTGGCCCATCTGCACCCGGTCGAGATTGTGCTCAATCCACGCTTTGCGCTCGGCCTTACTCATGGTGTGACGGAAGACCTGATCTACCGCCAGCGCCACGTTGTCGAAGCAGGTCAGCCACGGCAGCAGCGAATGATTCTGAAACACCACCGCGCGCTCTGGCCCCGGCCCGGCGATTTCGCGGTTGTCGCAAATCAGCCCGCCTTCCGTCGGCAGCGTGATCCCGGCGATCAGGTTTAACAGCGTCGACTTGCCGCAGCCGGAGTGACCAATCAGACTGACGGTTTCGCCCTCGTGGATATCAAAAGAGACGTTTTGCAGCGCCAGAAACTCGCCGCTGGCGGTGGAAAAACGCTGGCTCACGGCCTGGACCTGAATTAACGGTTTCATCTTCACTCCTTATTTTTCCTGCCAGCTAAAGCGACGGGCGATCAGCATCAGCCCCTGCTCCAGCAGCAACCCGACCACGCCAATGATGACGATGGCGATGAGAATGTTTTCGACGTTGAGGTTGTTCCACTCATTCCAGATCCAGAAGCCAATGCCTAAACCTCCGGTGAGCATCTCGGCGGCGACAATCACCAGCCAGGCAATGCCAATGGAAAGACGTACCCCGGTCAGCACCGCAGGCAGCACGGCCGGGAAAAGAATGCGGCGCATGATGGTCCACTCTGAGAGTTGCAGCACCCGGGCCACGTTGAGGTAGTCCTGCGGAATACAGCGCACCCCTTCGGCGGTGTTAATGACCATCGGCCAGATGGAGCAGATAAAAATAGTCCAGCTCGATGCAGGCTCCGCTTTCTGGAACAGCAGCAGGCCGATAGGCAGCCAGGCCAGCGGGCTGACCGGACGCAGTAGCGCGATCAGCGGGTTGAACATGCGGGAGAAAAAGGTGAAGCGGCCAATCAAAAAGCCCAGCGGAATGCCCGCCAGCGCCGCCAGACCGAAGCCGATGGCGACGCGCTGCAACGACGCCAGCACGTTCCAGCCAATGCCCATATCGTTTGGCCCGTCGCGATAAAACGGATCGGCAAACAGGGTCATGGCCGAATCGAGCGTGCTGAGCGGCGTCGGAAAGCCTTTACTGTTTATCGCCGCCAGCTGCCAGAGCACCACCAGCAGGCCGAGACCGAGCAGCGCCGGGATGACGCGCTGTAAAAAATCATTCATCCGACGCGTAAACGCGGGCGCACGACGGCGAACCTGTAACGGAGGCAGGACTATCACTTCCCCGCTCTCTGACGTCTCTTGTGGTTTTGTATTTTGCAGATGCTGCATACTCAGGCCCCTTTACGGTGAATGGCGAAGCGGTTGGCGTACCCTTCCGGATCGGTGCCGTTCCAGACGGTGCCGTCCATCAGGGTGCTGCTGCGATACGGTGATGACGGTGTGGACATGCCGCCCACGGCGGTCGCGGCATCCTGCCAGACCGCGGTCTGGTTAATGCGCTGTGCAATGCCCGCGTAATCCGGCGCGGCGTTGAGCAAGCCCCAGCGGCGGAACTGGGTTAAGAACCACATGCCGTCGGAGAGATACGGGTAGCTCACGGCACCCTCGTTGAAGAAACGGATCGGGTGCGCATCCTGCCAGCGCTGACCGACCCCGTTGTCGTACTCGCCGAGCATGCGTCCGGTGAGATACTGTTCCTTGCAGTTGAGCCAGGCGCGGCGCGAGAGGATCTGCGCGGTTTCGCGTTTGTTTTCCGCTGACGCCTCGATCCAGCGCGCGGCTTCCATCACGGCGCTCACCAGCGCCCGTGCGGTGTGCGGATTTTTCGCCACCCAGTCGCGTCGGGTGCCGAGGATCTTTTCCGGGTGATCGGCCCAGATGGACTGCGACGTGGCGGCGGTAAATCCGATGCGGTCGTTAATCGCCCGCGCGTTCCACGGCTCGCCAACGCAAAACCCGACCATGTTGCCAATGCGCATGTTCATCACCATCTGCGGCGGCGGCACCACCACGGTGCGCACGTCGTCAAACGGGTTAATCCCCGCGCTGGCCAGCCAGTAGTAGAGCCACATGGCGTGCGTTCCCGTCGGGAAGGTATGCGCGAAGGTGTAGGTTCCCGGTGCCTGCTGCGCAATCAGCTTTTTCAGCCCGTCGAGGTCACGAACGCCCTTCTCCGTCAGATCGCTGGAGAGCGTAATGGCCTGACCGTTCTGGTTGAGGGTCATCAGGTTCGCCATCTGCTGCGGCTTGCCCGCAATACCCAGTTCCAGACCGTACAGCAGGCCGTAAAGAATGTGTGCGGCGTCCAGTTCACCCGCCACCAGCTTGTCGCGCACCGCCGCCCAGCTCGCCTCTTTGGTAGGTACAATGGTAATGCCGTGTTTTTTATCGAACCCTTTCAGGGCCGCGATAACCACGGGCGCGCAGTCGGTCAGGGGGATAAACCCGATACGCACGGTATCCTGCTCCGGCTTATCTGACCCCGCCGCCCATGCGGCCTGCATGACACCCGGCAACAGCATCGCACCACTCGCCAGCATGCTGGCCTGCAATAACCGCCGTCTCGACAAATCCGCCATAATTGCTCCTGAAAAAAGGCAAAAAAAAGCGCCCGACGGTGCTGAAGCACCGCTGGACGCCTTTATCCCGAAGACGCATGCACCGCCGTTGGCGCATCGTCGAAAATGGTTAATCTGTTAATGCAAAGGTAATGCCAGCTTTTCATCCCCGGCGTTACGGGGTTTCTGCAAGGAGAGCGCAGTTTTACGCACCTCAATCAGGCATGAATTGCCCACTGACTGTGCAACTACTCCCCAGGGGGTATCTTCCACAGATTTTTCACCGTAAGCAGCGCACGGGCGATATCCACCATGCGTTGGTTTTTATCCATCGCCATTTTGCGCAGGGCACTCCACGCCTGCTCCTCGCTCATGTTCTGGTGTGTCATCAGCACGCTTTTGGCTTTGTCGATGGTCTTACGCTCCTCCAGCGTGTCGCGCAGGGAAGCAAGCTGACGGGAGAGTTGCTCAATTTCACGCGCCTGCTGGCGCACCAGCGGCAGCAGCGGTCTGTCAGGAAATCGCGCCAGGATATCGTCGTGCTCATCGTCTGCGTGCAGGTTTTCGCTACAGCGACGCTCCTCAACTGCCGTCATCAGATCGGCAATTGCCACCTCCTCCAGCGTGCGCAGATGCTCAAGACGCGCGGTTTGCAGGGCGAACCATTTGACGGCGGTATCGCCGTTATCTGCCGGAGGCTGGCGGGTGCACGCTTCACGCCTGAGTTTTTCAGTCTCCAGACCCGGCTGGCAGTTGAGGGTAAATGACTCCTGCACGTCTGGAGTACAATGGGAGATAAAAACCTCAAAGCAGGCCTGCTGGCCATCAATGCGATCCACCAGCCGCTGGCGGGTTTCATCGTCAAAGAATCCCTGGGTGAAACCAATAGCCCCCAGCGCCCGCTCTTGTCCCACAAGTTCTTTGCCCTGCATCAGGCTGTAAAGGGCCACAAATCGGCCCGCGATGTGCGGATCGTCAATGCTGTCGCTGAGTTGAGGTACGATACTGAGCAGATGACGCAGTATGCGGCTGTAGTGTTCCATCGCCTGCGGCGCGGTGACGCGTTGACCTGTAACGCTATCACGCAGCGCCGTCAGCGTCTCAAGGCAGTGCAGTGCGCTGGCAATACGTTCGCAGAGGGCGCTGCCCGGGAGCGGTTCGTTAAACAGAAGGTGCAATGCGGCAAGGTTTTCATCCACCAGGGCCCTGCTGGCCTTGCATTCAGGCGCGTACAATTTGCCCTGCGAGCAGAGCCAGACATTTGACGCACCGCGCTCGCACTGTAGCATATGCACCAGTCGACTGATGCCGTTCACCAGTGCGCCCAGCTGCGCCAGTCTGCCGAGCTGTTCCTCGCGCAACATTCTCGCACGCTGGAACCATTCGGTTGCGCCAGGGGAACTGCCAGCCACTATCGTCATCGTTTCTCTCCCCGATACGTATTCTTCGGTACGAGAAGCAATATTCGTGCCTTTTCAAAGAACAGGAGTCAACATGCAGAAGATTGTGATCGTCGCCAACGGTGCGGCCTACGGCAGTGAATCCCTTTTTAACAGCCTGCGCCTGGCAATCGCGCTGCGCGATAAGGAGAGTGAGCTGGAGCTGCGCCTCTTTTTGATGTCCGACGCCGTCACGGCCGGGCTGAAGGGGCAAAAACCCGCAGAGGGCTACAACATTCAACAAATGCTGGAGATCCTGACCGCGCAAAACGTTCCGGTCAAACTGTGCAAAACCTGTACCGACGGGCGCGGCATTACCGGGCTGCCGCTGATTGATGGCGTGGAAATTGGTACGCTGGTGGAGCTGGCTGAATGGACGCTTTCCGCCGATAAAGTATTAACTTTTTAATAATAACCCGCTAAAAATATTATTTTCTTATGGACGCGGTTTCAGCATCAAGTTTACCTGCGCCGTTGCCGATAGGCATGGAAACAACACAGCAGGTATTACACTTATGTTCAGTTCTATTCGCGCCCGCATCATTGCTGCGACGACAGGCTGTCTGATCGTCGCCCTTCTTCTTAATACCATTATTAACTTTCAGGTCACGCGCCAGGATAACCAGCAGTCGCAGCGCGATATTCTGACCAACACCAGCGCCAGCCACAACATGGCGATTGCCGACTGGGTGAACAGCAAAATGACCGTCATCACTTCGGCGCAGTCGGTCGCGCTCAGCGACGATCCGGTTCCGGTGTTTAAACAGCTTGCGCTGGCGGGTGGATTCACCAACGTCTACGTGGGTTATGCCAGCAAAACGGCTAAATTTTCTGACCCAACCGGGGTGCCCGCTGATTACGATCCCACCCTTCGCCCGTGGTATCAGCAGGTCGTCAGCGCTGATGGCCCGGTAGTGACTGCACCCTATGTGGACGCGGGAACCGGGAAACTGGTGGTGACGTTCGCGGTACCCGTTAAAGAGCAAGGCGCCCTGAAAGCAGTGTTGGCGGGCGATGTGGCAATGGACAGCGTGGTGGCTAACGTGCGCGGTATTCACCCAACTCCGGCCAGCAGCGGACTGCTTTTGGACAGCAACGGCACCGTAATTGCCGGCAGCGATCCTGCACTGACGCTTAAGCCGTTTACTGAAACGATCAAAGGGACCGATTTTGCCACTCTGAAAAGCGGCAACCTGGTTGACGGAACGTCAAACGGACGCGAAAAAACGTTCCTGGCCACCGCCGTGCCGGGGACGCACTGGCTGCTGGTTGTGGCGCTTGATAACGGCGATGCCACCGCCGGGATGCGCTCATTGCTTAAAGCATCTGCACTGTCGCTGGCGATCCTCGCCCTGCTGAGCGGAGCCCTCATGCACCTCCTGATTGCCCGCCTGCTTAAGCGGCTGTCCGGTATCCGTGACGCGATGAACAACATTGCCAACGGTACTAACGATCTGTCGCAGCGTCTGCCGGATAAGGGGGGCGATGAAGTGGCGCAAATCGCGCAGGCGTTTAACGCCTTCAGCAATAAGCTTTCTGTGGTGATGGTCCAGCTGCGTGATGCCAGCGCCTCAGTGAAAAACGCCGCGCATGAGATTGCGGCGGGTAATCAGGATCTTTCCGGGCGTACCGAGCAGGCGGCATCAAGCCTTCGCGAAACCGCCAGCGCCGTGGAAGAGATCACGGCCTCCGTCACGCAGTCAAACGAGTCGGCAGCAGAAGCGAATGAACAGGCGAGCAAGGCCTCTGCCGCCGCATCCCGCGGAGGTGACGTCGTCGCTCAGGCCATCAGCACCATGCAGTCCATCGAACTGGCTTCCGCGAAAATCGGCGATATCACCAGCGTCATTGACGGCATCGCCTTCCAGACCAATATTCTGGCGCTTAACGCCTCGGTGGAAGCGGCACGTGCCGGGGAGCAAGGCCGTGGGTTCGCGGTCGTTGCGGGGGAAGTACGTAACCTGGCCAGCCGCAGCGCTCAGGCGGCGAAAGAGATCAAATCCCTTATTGATTCCACCACCGAAAGCGTTGCAACCGGCTCCCGGTTTGTGCACCTTGCGGGCGACAGCATGGATGAGATCCGCGCCAGCGTCGGGAGCGTGTCAGGCATAATGCGTGAAATATCTATTGCCACCCGCGAGCAGATGAAAGGGATCCATGAAATTAACCACGCGGTGACTCATCTGGATCGCATGGTGCAGCAGAACGCCGAGCTTGTTGTACAGTCTGCTGCGGCGGCCAGCGCGCTGCAAAGCCAGGCGGGCGACCTTGCTGAGACCGCAGGCCATTTCCGCATATAATTTTTCCCGGACGCGCGTTAAACAGGGAAAAAGTGCGTCCGCTGAAAGGTTTCAGGGATTTTGTCATTTTTGTTTAATCGTTGCGCCATTTTTTGATCGAAATCAGCATCCCACCCCTGCCCCTTTGGTGTTATGCAATGAGTAAATTGTGAACAACATCACGCTCGGGATGGGCAAAAACGACGGGGTATAAAATGGCACGAGTTAAAACGAGTCTGAAACTGTTTGGCGGGGATACGGTAGTGGTGCGTTGCTCAGAGCGTTGCCGCATCCATCTGATGAGTACAAAAGGACAGAAGCAATCGCAGGCAGATATCCTTACCGTCCAGGACGATAAGGCCTGGCTGACGGTGCCTTACACCGGCACCTGGGATGTGCTGATCGACAGCCACAGCCAGTCGCTCGAACATTCCGTAAGTTACGTGGCGGCATAACAGTAAACGCCCGGCCAGCCGGGCGTATTATCAGGCAAAACCCGGCCGCAGCGTATTGCTGAGCGGGTTCCCTTCCAGCAGCGCTTTCACCTTCACCACCAGCTCACTCAGACAGTCGTCCTGCATACCGAGACGCGTCAGCTCCTGATCGAGCGAGAAAAGATACTGGGCGTTAGTACCCAGCGGTCCACTGGCGGCGGCAATCAGCGGGGCAATCACCTGGGTTCGGGTGTCGGCTTCATACAGCGGGTGGCGCGGATCCATAATGAACACCAGCGCGTTGACGGTGCGGCCGTCATCCAGTTCCAGCTTGCACCAGCTGGGCATATAGCAGCCGGTGATCATCTCGCGCTTCCACAGCAGCGTCAGCTCATCTTCCAGCGTGGTATCCGGCAGCCGGTATGCCACGCCCGTGGTGCGCCCGCCCTCTTTTAGTGCAAGCATGCGTCCTGGCTGACACGCGCTGCCGCGTCCGGCGGTCAGGCGCAAACAGAAGGCGCGGTGCCAGCCAGGCAGCGTTCCGGTTGCCGATTCAACAAATTCGAGCGCCGGGTTCCACATCAGCGAGCCGTAACCAAAGATCCAGACCGGGCCATCATCCGGGCGGCAGGCCAGCGTTGCCGCAAGCGACGCCGCACGTTGTTCAGCCGACCACAGAAGCGATTCCTCAATAGCACCAAATGCCGTCTTACAATCTGCCTTCATCAAGAAATCACGCGTTAACACATTCCACCTCCGCCACTGCATGCTTCCTTGCGACATCTGTAATTCGCCTTCCCGGCATTCTGTGCTGTTCATTTTAACAGCAGTTGAGCAACGATAAGCAATTCGCGGGCCAGATGCAATACAGCGGCAGGTCAACCGCCTGAAATGTCAAAAGGGAGGCAGCGTATTATTCGCGGCTATTTCTTTTTGTGCCATTTATCATCGTCCCCTTTCTCATAGTCATTTTTTACGGCGGCCCAGGCCACCTTATGGGCCGTCTCTTCGCGGCTGGCATCGTCCCGGCGATCTTTTTTATCTTTGTACTGATCCCAGGCGCTGTTAAAGGCTTCTTTGTAGATATCCTGGGCGTGGGCAGGCAATACGTTTTGCACGTTATCTGGTAATTCGCTTTTCGATTTGTATGGCATCGTTAACCTCTCTTTTGGCTAAAAGATAAGTGTGGACGACGATACGCGAGGGTGCCAGCCAACAGAAAGAAATGAACAATATAAAAATGCAAGTCATTGTTATTAAATTAATATTTAACAGAGATAGGCCATTATAAGCCTCAGGCATAAAAATTATAATAAAGGGTAAAACTAAGTAAAAAATACAGGGTATTTAACAGATTTCTGTTAGTTTAATACCTTTAAAATCTATCTATAATTACAAGCACCTGCATTGTTGGAGAAACACATGACAGCAACACACGAGGCGGTGAAAACCCGCCACAAGGAGACCTCTCTCATTTTCCCGGTTCTGGCACTGGCTGTGCTGCTCTTCTGGGGAAGCAGTCAGTCATTGCCAGTGGTTGTGGGGATCAATATTCTGGCTCTGGTGGGTATTTTAACCAGCGCATTTAGCGTGGTACGCCATGCGGATGTTTTAGCCCACCGTCTTGGAGAGCCGTATGGGTCATTAATTTTAAGCCTTTCGGTTGTGATTCTTGAGGTCAGTCTCATTTCCGCATTAATGGCCACCGGCGACGCCGCGCCAACGCTAATGCGCGATACGCTCTATTCCATCATTATGATTGTTACCGGCGGCCTGGTCGGTTTTTCACTTTTATTAGGTGGTCGCAAATTTGCCACCCAGTACATGAACCTTTTTGGCATTAAACAGTACCTGATCGCCCTGTTCCCGCTGGCGATTATTGTGCTGGTATTCCCAATGGCGCTGCCGGGTGCAAATTTCACCACCGGCCAGGCGCTGCTGGTGGCGCTGATTTCCGCGGCGATGTACGGCGTGTTCCTGCTGATCCAGACCAAAACGCACCAGAGCCTGTTTGTTTACGAGCATGAAGACGACGGTGACGACGATGACCCGCATCACGGTAAGCCGTCGGCTCACAGCAGCGCGTGGCACACGGTTTGGCTGATCGTGCATCTGATTGCCGTAATTGCGGTCACCAAGATGAATGCGAACCCGCTGGAGGCGCTGTTAACTGAACTGAACGCGCCGGTCGCCTTTACCGGTTTCCTGGTGGCCCTGTTGATCCTGTCGCCAGAAGGCCTGGGAGCGCTGAAAGCGGTGCTCAATAATCAGGTGCAGCGTGCGATGAATCTGTTCTTTGGCTCTGTTCTGGCGACCATCTCCCTTACCGTTCCGGTGGTAACGTTGATTGCCTTTATGACGGGAAATGAATTGCAGTTTGCGCTGGGTGCGCCAGAGATGATTGTGATGGTGGCATCCTTGCTGCTGTGCCAGATTTCCTTCTCCACCGGCCGCACCAATGTGCTGAACGGCGCGGCGCATATGGCGCTGTTTATTGCGTATCTGATGACAATATTTGCGTAATTTTTTTGCGGGGTGGCGCTGCGCTTACCCGGCCTACAAAACCCGTAGGCCCGCGCAAGCGTAGCGCCGCCGGGCAAAGAAAAACCCGCCGAAGCGGGTTTTTTTATTAGTTGCTGGTATCCAGCTCGTCGAAGCTCTTCACCAGATCGTCAATCGCTTTGATCTGTTTCAGGAACGGCTCCAGCTTATCCAGCGGCAGCGCGGATGGACCGTCGCATTTCGCGTTAGCCGGATCCGGGTGCGCTTCAATGAACAGACCCGCCAGGCCAGTTGCCATACCGGCGCGCGCCAGTTCGGTCACCTGCGCACGACGCCCGCCAGACGCGGCGCCAAACGGGTCGCGGCATTGCAGGGAGTGGGTCACGTCGAAAATCACCGGAGACTGGT
Source organism: Enterobacter cloacae complex sp. IR5401 (assembly GCF_049238425.1). Taxonomy (NCBI): domain Bacteria; kingdom Pseudomonadati; phylum Pseudomonadota; class Gammaproteobacteria; order Enterobacterales; family Enterobacteriaceae; genus Enterobacter; species Enterobacter cloacae complex sp. IR5401. Next base: position 128,224 of record NZ_JBMKHN010000007.1, read on the forward strand.
TAGAGACGTTCTTCATCACGCTGAAGCCCAGCATATCCACAACCAGGTTGTCATAACCGAAGTTTGAACCACGGTCGCACAGGATAACCTGGTCGTTACCGCCTTCGATAAACTTGTCGACGATGTTACCCATCTGGCCTGGGCTCACGAACTGCGGTTTTTTCACGTTAATCACGGCACCGGTTTTCGCCATCGCTTCTACCAGGTCAGTCTGGCGAGCGAGGAACGCCGGAAGCTGAATCACGTCTACCACATCAGCCACCGGCTGTGCCTGAGACGCCTCGTGCACGTCGGTGATCACTTTCACGCCAAACGTCTGTTTCAGCTCCTGGAAAATCTTCATCCCCTCTTCCAGGCCCGGGCCACGGTATGAGTGAATGGAGGAGCGGTTGGCTTTGTCAAAAGAGGCTTTAAACACGTACGGGATGCCCAGTTTTTGGGTCACGGTCACGTAGTGTTCGCAGATGCGCATAGCGAGATCGCGGGATTCCAGCACGTTCATACCGCCAAACAGCACGAACGGCAGGTCGTTTGCCACGTTGATATCACCAATGCTAACCACTTTTTGTTTCATAGGATCGCCTTATTCAGGTGTGAATCGGAATTAAGATTAATGCAGTGTAATGTGTTTATGCGCGATCGCGTTGATCTGCGCGCGGATCATCTCGCTGATCGGGTCTTCCGGACATTGTTCGACGAAATAATTTAAATCATTCAGCGCCACGTGCTCGCAGTCGAGCTGCGCATAAATCAGGCCGCGGTCGCGGATTTCGTACGGATCTTCCGGATTGAACTGCAACAGCACTTCGCTTGCGCGCAGGGCCAGCTCCATCTGACGCTCTTCCATCAGCGCAGACTTCAGCGTATCCAGGAGCTTGCGGATCACTTCGGCGTTATCGGCTTCATCGAGATCTTCATTGAACAGCTCAGCTATCGGGCTGATGTTGCCTTTCAGCCAGACGTCCAGCGTATGCTCATCCAGCGTGTCGCCGTTAAACGGATTGATTAACCACATCTCACCGTCTAGCCACTCCGCCCGCAAAATCATCTGCGTCGGGAAAATGACCGGCACCAGTGGAATCTCCAGCTCGTGCGCAACCCACAGTAAAATGGCGCCCAACGCGACGGCGCTGCCCTGACGATTTTTCAACACCTGGTCCAGCCACAGTGCGTCAGACAGGCGGTACACGCCTCGCGTGTCGCAGAAACCCCATTCGCCGTAGAAAAGCTCAATCAGCTTCTCTAATTGCCAGTCCTGCGGACGTGCCTGATTGATCTCTTCGCGCGCCAGGCTGACCAGATTCTCCAGTTCAGCGTAAACGTACTGTGACGTAAAATCGTCGCGGATCATCTCTGAAATCAGGATCATACCATCGCAGAGCGGCACTTTGTTAAATTCGAAATCGGCTAAGGACCTCATGACTTACCCCAGTAACGGTATTCTTGTGGTGGCGAGTTTAATGATGATGTACAGCACCACCAGACCCAGCAAAAAGGCGATAAACCCTGTCTGCTGGCTGCGCGGACGATGACGCCCAAGCGCGATAAAACCCAAAACGATGTAGATGATAACGCCAAACAGCTTTTCAGTCAGCCATGCGCCTTTATCAGTAAATGGCAGATAGCCGGTCTTCCACATTAACCCGGCTCCGGAAAGGAACAGCACCGTGTCGATACAGTGCGGGGCGATGCGTACCCAGCGGGCGTTAATCAGCGGATTGTTGTTGTAGCGCCACCAGTAGCGGGCAATAAAAAAGCCAATGGTCAGGGCAACGGAAACCAGGTGAACGGAGATCAGCAGCGTAAACATGCTCATGACCGCTGCCCCAGCGTCAGACGTTCATTGCCGCCGTAATCCCGGCAGGTTTCCACGGCAGCGTATCCGGCATGCGTAAACAGCGCTCGCACCGCCTCTCCCTGCGTCCAGCCATGTTCCACCAGCAGCCAGCCACCGGGAAGCAAATGTTGCCGTGACGTTGTCACAATGTGATCGAGATCCGCAAGTCCCTGATTCGCAGCGACCAGCGCGGTCAACGGTTCAAAACGCACGTCGCCCTGCGCGAGATGCGGATCGTCTTCGTCGATGTAGGGCGGATTGCTGACAACCATTTCAAACATGCGGCTTTCAAGCGCGGCAAACCAGCTGCTTTGCAGAACGGAAACATTGTTCAGCCCCAGCCGTTCAACGTTGCGCCGCGCGAGGGCGACCGCATCAGGCATCACGTCTACCGCCGTCACGGTGCAGTCTGGCCGCTCGCTGGCAAGCGCCAGCGCAATCGCCCCGGTGCCGGTGCCGAGATCGAGGATCTGACACGGCTGCGCTGGTAACCGCGCCAGCGCCTGCTCCACCAGACACTCGGTGTCCGGGCGCGGGATCAGCGTGGCCGCTGAGACGTACAGTGGAAGGGACCAGAACTCGCGCTCGCCAACCAGATGCGCCACCGGCTCGCCGGTTTTACGGCGGGCAAGCAGCGTCTCCAGCTGCGATTGCTGTTCAGCGGTCAGCGCGGTTTCGCCGAAAGCCAGCAGATACGTGCGGGCTTTACCCGTCACATGCTCAAGCAGAATTTCGGCGTCGCGCTTCGGGCTTTCACTTGCGGAAAGCTCACTGGCGGCATGGCGTAACCAGCGCTGAAAATCCATTAATCCTGCTCGGACAGTGCCGCCAGCTGGTCGGCCTGGTATTCCTGCACGATAGGCTCAATCAGCATATCGAGCTTGCCTTCCATTGCCTCATCCAGACGGTACAGCGTCAGGTTGATGCGGTGGTCGGTTACGCGCCCCTGCGGGAAGTTATAGGTGCGGTTACGATCGCTACGGTCGCCGCTGCCCAGCAGGTTACGGCGGGTAGAGGCTTCCGCCTGCTGGCGTTTCGCCATTTCCGCCGCGTGGATACGGGCGCCCAGCACGGATAACGCCTTAGCTTTGTTCTTGTGCTGGGAACGTTCATCCTGACACTCAACCACAATCCCGGTGGGCAGGTGAGTAATACGGATAGCGGAGTCGGTGGTGTTAACGTGCTGACCACCTGCCCCTGAAGAGCGGAAGGTGTCGATGCGCAGATCCGCCGGGTTGATATCCGGCAGTTCCGCTTCCGGCAGCTCCGGCATCACCGCCACCGTACAGGCCGAGGTATGAATGCGCCCCTGCGATTCCGTCGCAGGCACGCGCTGCACGCGGTGACCGCCGGATTCAAATTTCAGTCGACCGTACACGCCGTCACCGCTGATTTTGGCGATAACCTCTTTGTAGCCGCCATGCTCGCCTTCGTTGGCGCTCATGATCTCCACGCGCCAGCGACGGGATTCGGCATAACGGCTGTACATACGGAACAGATCCCCGGCGAACAGCGCCGCTTCGTCGCCGCCGGTACCGGCGCGGACTTCCACAAAGGCGTTACGCTCATCGTCCGGATCTTTCGGCAGCAGAAGCACCTGAAGCTGCTGCTCCATCTCTTCTGAACGCGCTTTCGCATCCTGTAACTCTTCCTGCGCCATCTCGCGCATCTCAGGATCGTCGAGCATCATCTGCGCGGTTTCGATATCTTCCTGGACCTGTCGCCAGTCGGTAAAGCATTTTGAAACATCACTTAACTGCGCGTATTCACGCGACAGCGCGCGAAAACGTTCCTGGTCGGCAATGGTCCCGGCATCGCCGAGCAGCGCCTGGACTTCTTCATGGCGCTCGTGCAGAGCTTCCAGTTTAGCGACGATAGAAGGCTTCATAGGCGTAAATGCACCTTGTCTTAGAAAATGGGTATAGGGCGCTATTCCAGCCCGAGGCTGTTGCGCAGAATTGTCAGGCGTTCATCGTCCCCGTCACGGGCAGCCTGCTGAAGAGATTTGGTTGGGGCATGGATCAGGCGGTTGGTCAGTTTCCAGGCCAGATCCTGCATAATCGCCTGCGCGTCGCCGCCCTGTTCAAGGGCCGCTAACGCTTTGGCCGTCAGGTCATCACGCACCTGCTCCGCCTGACCGCGGTATTCGCGGATGGTCTCGCTGACGCTTTGCGCGCGCAGCCAGGCCATAAATTCGCTGGTTTCCTGCTCAACGATAGTTTCCGCCTGCACAGCCGCCGCCTTACGCTGGGCAAGGTTGTGCGAAATGATGCTTTGCAGGTCATCCACGCTGTACAGGTAGGCGTTCGCCAGTTTGCCCACTTCCGGTTCGACATCACGCGGAACGGCGATATCCACCAGCAGCATCGGCTGATTGCGGCGGGATTTCAGCGCACGCTCGACCATCCCTTTCCCGATAATCGGCAGCGGGCTGGCGGTAGAGCTGATAATAATGTCCGCCTCTTTCAGACGTTCATCGATGTCGCTCAACGCAATCACCTCAGCGCCCACTTCATCTGCCAGCACCTGTGCACGTTCGCGGGTGCGGTTGGCGATGATCATCTTCTTCACCTTGTGTTCGCGAAGATGGCGCGCCACCAGCTCGATGGTTTCGCCCGCCCCCACCAGCAGTACGGTGACGGTCGACAGCGATTCGAAGATTTGACGGGCAAGGGTACAGGCCGCGAAAGCAACCGAAACCGCACTGGCGCCAATGTCGGTTTCGGTTCGCACACGCTTCGCCACGGAGAATGACTTCTGGAACATTCGTTCAAGTTCGCTGGCTTTCAGATGCCCTTTCTGGGAATCCGCGAAGGCTTTTTTCACCTGGCCGAGGATCTGCGGCTCGCCCAGCACCAGCGAATCCAGACCGCTGGCCACGCGCATCAGATGGCTGACCGCATCGTTATCCTGATGCCAGTACAGGCTGTTGCGCAGCTCTTCTTCGTTGAGGTTGTGGTAGTCACATAGCCAGCGGATCAGCGCCTCGTGAAGGTTGTCCTGCTCCTCCACGCTTAAATAGAGCTCGGTACGGTTGCACGTCGACAGCACCACGCCACCCTGCACCATCGGCTGTGCAAGCAGGCTGTCCAGCGCCAGGTCGAGCGTATCCGGCGAAAACGTAACGCGTTCTCGCAGTGAAACCGGGGCCGTTTTGTGGTTAATACCGAGTGCTAATAGGGTCATGTTGAGCGGGAGTAGTACCAGCGTTAATAAGGTTAGCAGGACGCATCATACAGGATGCGCGAGATCAATAAAAGAGACTGCCCCCTTTCGGAGTAATAGCTTACGCCACGCTTTGAGATAATTTGAACGTAGACGGTGGCACCCTTCAACGCTAGCATTAACAGTTATAACTGCAACGTATCTCAAGGATTTGTCATCATTATGACCCGAATGATTCGCCTGCTGCCTCTGGCGGCCCTGGTTCTGACCGCCTGTTCCGTTCATCAACCGAAAGGCCCGGGCAAAAGCCCTGACTCACCGCAGTGGCGCCAGCACCAGCAGGACGTGCTGAAATTAAGCCAGTATCAGACCCGCGGTGCATTTGCTTATCTCTCTGACGAGCAAAAAGTTTACGCTCGCTTCTTCTGGCAGCAAACGGGTCAGGACAACTATCGCCTGCTGCTGCTGAACCCGCTGGGCAGCACCGAACTGGAGCTGAACGCGAAGCCTGGCGAAGCGCAGATTACCGATAACAAAGGCCAGCACTACACGGCAACCGACGCCGAAGAGATGATTGGCAAGCTGACCGGGATGCCGATTCCGCTCAATAGTCTGCGCCAGTGGATCCTTGGCCTGCCGGGTGACGCAACCGACTACACGCTCGACGATCAATACCGTCTGAGCCAGGTAAATTACACTCAGGGCGGTAAAACCTGGAAAGTGGTGTACTGCGCGTATGACAGCAAGACTCAACCGTCGCTGCCGTCCAATATGGAGCTGACGCAGGGTAGCCAGCGTATCAAGCTGAAAATGGACAACTGGATCGTTAAATGATGACCCACTGGCCCTCTCCCGCAAAACTGAACCTGTTTCTCTACATTACCGGGCAGCGCGCTGACGGCTATCACACCCTGCAAACCCTGTTTCAGTTTGTCGATTACGGCGACACCATCTCCATCGAACCGCGTCAGGACGGGCAGATTTGCCTGCTGACGCCGGTCGACGGCGTGGCGCATGACGATAACCTGATCGTGCGCGCTGCCCGCCTGCTGATGAAAACGGCGTCGACGTCGGGTCGTCTGCCGGCGGGAAGCGGTGCGGATATCCGTATCGACAAACGCCTGCCAATGGGCGGCGGTCTTGGTGGCGGTTCATCGAACGCCGCGACCGTACTGGTGGCGCTTAACCACCTCTGGGACTGCGGTCTGACGACGGACGAACTGGCAGCGTTAGGATTGACGCTGGGCGCCGATGTACCGGTGTTTGTGCGCGGCCACGCGGCGTTCGCTGAAGGTGTCGGTGAAATCCTCACGCCGGTCGATCCGCCGGAAAAATGGTATCTGATCGTTCACCCTGGCGTGAGCATTCCTACCCCGGTCATCTTTAAAGATCCTGACCTGAAAAGAAATACCCCGGTACGGTCAATAAAAACGTTATTAAATTGTGAATTCAGCAACGATTGCGAGGATATCGCAAGAAAACGTTTTCGCGAGGTTGATGCGGTGCTTTCCTGGCTGTTAGAATACGCGCCGTCGCGCCTGACCGGTACAGGGGCCTGTGTCTTTGCTGAATTTGACACCGAAACCGCCGCCCGTCAGGTGCTTGAGCAAGCGCCGGTTTGGCTGCATGGTTTTGTAGCACGCGGGATGAACATCTCCCCCCTACAGCAGGCCATTCTGGCGCAGACTGAGTTTCGGTGACAACGTCACCCTGTTCCAGACGTTGCATCGCGCTCTTTAATACACCGCCTGGATAGCGTTTGCTTAGGCCCCGCAGTTTGCGGCGAACGCTATCCACCACTGGACGCATGCCTGAGGTTCTTCTCGTGCCTGATATGAAGCTTTTTGCTGGTAACGCCACCCCGGAACTAGCACAACGTATTGCCAACCGCCTGTACACTTCCCTCGGCGACGCCGCTGTAGGTCGCTTTAGCGACGGCGAAGTCAGCGTACAAATTAATGAAAATGTACGCGGTGGTGATATTTTCATCATCCAGTCCACCTGTGCTCCAACGAATGACAACCTGATGGAATTGGTTGTTATGGTCGACGCGCTGCGTCGTGCTTCTGCTGGCCGTATCACTGCTGTTATTCCTTACTTTGGCTATGCACGTCAGGACCGTCGCGTCCGTTCCGCGCGTGTGCCAATCACCGCTAAAGTTGTCGCTGACTTCCTGTCCAGCGTCGGCGTTGACCGCGTACTGACGGTTGACCTGCACGCAGAGCAGATCCAGGGCTTCTTCGACGTGCCGGTTGATAACGTATTCGGCAGCCCAATCCTGCTGGAAGACATGCTGCAACTGAATCTGGACAACCCGATTGTGGTTTCTCCGGACATCGGCGGCGTGGTACGTGCTCGTGCTATCGCAAAGCTGCTGAACGATACCGACATGGCGATCATCGACAAACGCCGTCCGCGCGCTAACGTTTCTCAGGTGATGCACATCATCGGTGACGTGGCTGGCCGTGACTGCGTGTTGGTGGACGACATGATCGATACCGGCGGTACGCTGTGTAAAGCCGCTGAAGCGCTGAAAGAGCGTGGTGCGAAACGCGTATTCGCTTACGCCACTCACCCGATCTTCTCCGGCAATGCGGTAAACAACCTCCGTAACTCCGTCATTGACGAAGTTGTGGTGTGCGATACCATTCCACTGAGCGACGAGATCAAAGCGCTGCCAAACGTGCGTACGTTGACTCTGTCCGGGATGCTGGCCGAAGCGATTCGTCGTATCAGCAACGAAGAATCGATCTCTGCAATGTTCGAACACTGATCGAACACGGCCGAAAAACCCGCTGCGGCGGGTTTTTTTGTCTCTGGGTTTTATTTGTATGATTAATGCCTCCTTCACCTGCCATTCACATGACAGATGATGCGCATACGGATGATAGATAATTGTGAAAAACGTAGCCTCCTCACATGTTCTGCCCTTTCGCGCCCTCATCGACGCCTGCTGGAAAGAGAAATACACGTCGTCACGCTTTGTTCGTGACCTGATAGCCGGGATCACCGTCGGGATTATTGCCATCCCGCTGGCGATGGCGCTGGCGATTGGTAGCGGCGTCGCGCCGCAGTACGGGCTGTACACCTCGGCCGTTGCGGGGATTGTGATTGCGCTGACGGGCGGGTCCCGCTTCAGCGTCTCCGGCCCGACGGCCGCCTTTGTGGTGATCCTCTACCCGGTTTCCCAACAGTTTGGTCTGGCAGGCCTGCTGGTTGCCACCCTGATGTCCGGCATCTTTTTAATTCTGTTTGGTCTGGCCCGCTTTGGTCGCCTGATTGAATATATTCCCCTTTCCGTAACGCTGGGGTTCACCTCGGGGATTGGGATCACCATCGGGACCATGCAGATTAAGGATTTCCTCGGCCTGCAAATGGCCCATGTTCCGGAGCACTATTTACAGAAAGTGGGCGCGCTGTTTATGGCGTTGCCGACGGCCAACCTGGGCGATGCGGCCATTGGCATCGTTACCCTCGGCACTCTCATCGTCTGGCCTCGCTTAGGTATTCGTCTCCCGGGGCATCTCCCCGCTCTGCTGCTGGGCTGCGCGGTGATGGGCGCCGTCAACCTGCTCGGTGGACAGGTCGCCACCATTGGCTCCCTGTTCCACTATGTTCTGGCGGACGGCTCACAGGGCAGCGGCATTCCGCAGCTGCTGCCGCAGCTGGTTCTGCCGTGGGACATGCCGGGCTCCAGCTTCACCCTGAGCTGGGATTCCCTTCGCGCTCTGCTGCCCGCTGCATTCTCCATGGCCATGCTGGGCGCGATTGAATCTCTACTGTGCGCCGTTGTGCTCGACGGCATGACCGGCACTAAGCATAAAGCCAATAGCGAGCTGGTCGGCCAGGGCTTAGGGAACATCGTTGCACCGTTCTTCGGCGGTATTACGGCTACGGCTGCGATTGCCCGTTCCGCCGCGAACGTACGTGCGGGCGCGACATCACCGGTTTCGGCGGTCATTCACTCCCTGCTGGTGATCATGGCGCTGCTGATCCTTGCCCCGCTGCTTTCATGGCTTCCGCTCTCTGCCATGGCTGCGTTGCTGCTGATGGTGGCCTGGAACATGAGTGAGGCGCATAAGGTGGTTAACCTGCTGCGCCGCGCGCCGAAAGACGACATTATCGTGATGCTGATCTGCATGTCGCTGACCGTGCTGTTCGATATGGTTATCGCTATCAGCGTCGGCATAGTGCTGGCCTCGCTGCTGTTTATGCGCCGCATCGCGCAGATGACGCGTCTCTCCCCGGTTAACGTTGAGGTGCCTGACGATGTGCTGGTGCTGCGCGTGATTGGTCCGCTGTTCTTCGCCGCAGCGGAAGGTTTGTTCAGCGATCTGGAATCCCGCATCGCGGGCAAACGGATTGTGGTGCTGAAGTGGGATGCCGTCCCGGTGCTGGATGCCGGCGGTCTGGATGCCTTCCAGCGCTTTGTTGCCCGCCTGCCGGAAGGCTGCGAGCTGCGGATAAGTAACCTCGAATTCCAGCCCCTGCGCACCATGGCGCGCGCAGGCGTGCAGCCGATCCCTGGCCGATTGTCCTTCTACCCTAACCGTGAAGCTGCATTAGCGGATCTGTGAGTCATCTGATGCAGAGACGCGTCTTTGCATCATCACCCCGATCGCCTGCTGGAGCCATTCAAGCACGGCAGGCGTCATCCACGTGCCTTTCATCAGATGCGGCTCCTGCTGCATGGCGAGGCGAAATTTTTGCTGGGTCTGCGGGTTTGTTCCCGCATAGGACTGGAATAAAACCAGCCACTTTTCTGCCAGCTTTTGCGCATCGTCAGAAGCGGGACTGAGATTATCTCGCTGCGCCTGATGCAGCTTCGCCACCAGCGGCGGCCACTCCATCATCCGGTCAAAGTAGTGCGCCCGGGTAAAGGCCATCTCTTCGGCAGTGAGATATTTCTCCCAGATGCTGAGCTTTGATTCGGCAAACGCCCGCGTGATGTAATCAGTTATCTCCGGCGTAATGCCGGTTTGCTCCTGCATCTGCGGCTCCACGCTGTGCATCTCGTTCAGGCGGGTCAAAAATTCCGGTTTGCCTGCGGTATCCTGCTCCAGGCGTTCCATCCACCGTGAAGCCAAATCGGTCGCCCGCGCGTCCGTGACGCTGACGTTCTGTTCCAGCAAGTGTTTAACCTCCCTCACCAGCCCCGACCAGATATCCGCCAGCGCCTCTTTCTCTACCGCAAACGGCAGTTGCTGCAACTCTTCTTTGCTAAACCAGCGATCGTACATATTCATTAACTCCAGAGTCTGTAGCCAGGATTCCAGATCCGGCGTCGCATCGTCGGTCAGCCCGGTACGCAATTCCACCAGCCGGTTGCGCAGCGTATGGATGGTACGCAGTTGCTTGTCCAGCAGAGTGATTTGCCCGTCGAGTAATTCGGCTAATGACAGCGAACGCTGTTCCAGAAAATCCCTGATTTCGGCAAGCTCCAGCCCGGCTTTTGCCAGCGTCTGGATCATATGCAGACGCTGCACATCCGCCAGGTTATAAAGCCGGTAGCCTGCCGCGCTTCTGGCAGAAGGTAACAACAGCCCTGTTTGCTCGTAGTGATGCAAAGTCCGCACGGTGATCCCGGCACGTTTCGCCAGTTCACCCACCTGTATCAACATAACGGCTCCTTTTGTTCTGCCAGTGTCGTTACTCTGAAGCCTTACGTTACGTGAGGGTCAATGCGTCATGCAAAAAAAAACGACTTCAGATGAAGTCGTTTCGGTGTTCTTTATGGGGCACTAGCTATGCTTGCGCTGGTCGCGGCGGCATCGTTTATCGTAATGACGCACCCACCAGTATTTATCGCAGACTTCCTCATGTCCGCTCACGCGCGCCCCGGCGAGCCACAGTACCGCACCGAGGAAGATACTCAGCACCGCGCCATGCGCAAAGTATTGTGGGAGGTCAAGCTGCGGTAATTGGTTTAAGATTGAATAACCGACACCGGCGACCATCACGAACAGTCCCAACCCCATTAGCACGTTACCGAGCATTGAAGCGTTTTTGCGTTTCATATGTCACCTCCGGAACTTTGGGTTGTCAGGGGAAAAGCCCCTTCTCCTTGTGTGTAAAGTATAGACAACGCCTCTTATATGAGTTGCGTGAATGATCACATTTACTGATAACTCCCGGACAAAAATTTACAAATAAGACATTGAACAGCTTGAAATTCTAATTATTCAAAGAGGAAATTATTCGCATTTCGGTGTACAGCAGGCAGAACTTTGTCAAGCGGCGCGCCAGACAGTAAACTACGCGCCAGATCTGGAACCCATTAGGAAGTAAATCGTGACGATTAAACTGATTGTCGGCCTCGCCAATCCGGGCGCAGAATATGCCGCAACCCGCCATAACGCCGGCGCCTGGTATGTTGATCTGCTGGCGGAGCGTTTGCGCGCTCCCCTGCGTGAAGAACCCAAGTTTTACGGGTATACCTCACGCATCAATCTTGCGGGTGCCGACGTGCGGTTGCTGGTGCCAACCACCTTTATGAACCTGAGCGGCAAAGCCGTGGCGGCCATGGCAACGTTTTATCGCATCAATCCGGATGAGATCCTGGTGGCGCACGACGAACTGGACCTGCCGCCAGGCGTGGCGAAATTCAAACTGGGCGGCGGTCATGGCGGCCACAACGGTCTGAAAGACATCATCAGCAAACTGGGTAATAACCCTAATTTCCACCGTTTGCGCGTGGGAATCGGCCATCCGGGCGATAAAAACAAAGTTGTTGGTTTCGTACTGGGTAAGCCCCCGGTTTCTGAGCAGAAGTTGATTGACGAAGCGGTGGACGAAGCGGCCCGCTGCACCGAGATTTGGCTTCAGGACGGCCTGACGAAAGCCACCAATCGACTGCACGCTTTCAAAGCGCAATAATCGGCGTCTTGGGGCTTTTTTACCGCGCGTCGCGCGGGTTACGTGTATAATAGGCGTAGTTATTTACTTTTCTTCAATCGGTTATCGTTAACGGATTGATTATCAAGATATTAAGGTGATTTAGAAATGGGATTCAAATGCGGTATCGTCGGTCTGCCAAACGTGGGCAAATCCACCCTGTTCAACGCGCTCACCAAAGCAGGTATTGAAGCGGCGAACTTCCCGTTCTGTACCATCGAGCCGAACACCGGCGTTGTGCCTATGCCCGATCCGCGTCTGGACCAGCTCGCGGAAATCGTGAAGCCGCAGCGCATTCTGCCAACCACCATGGAGTTCGTGGACATCGCGGGCCTGGTAAAAGGCGCTTCCAAAGGTGAAGGCCTGGGCAACCAGTTCCTGACCAACATCCGTGAAACCGAAGCGATCGGCCACGTTGTGCGCTGCTTCGAGAACGACAACATTATCCACGTTAACAACAAAGTGGATCCGGCTGACGACATCGACGTCATCAACACCGAGCTGGCCCTCTCTGACCTCGACACCTGCGAGCGCGCCATTCACCGCGTGCAGAAGAAAGCCAAAGGCGGCGACAAAGACGCGAAAGCGGAACTGGCTGCACTGGAAAAATGTCTGCCACAGCTGGAAAACGCCGGCATGCTGCGCGCGCTGAAAAACCTGACTGACGAAGACAAAGCAGCGATTAAATATCTGAGCTTCCTGACCCTGAAGCCAACCATGTACATCGCCAACGTTAACGAAGACGGTTTCGAGAACAACCCGTATCTGGACAAAGTGCGTGAAATTGCCGCGGCTGAAGGTTCTGTAGTGGTTGCGGTTTGCGCTGCCGTTGAATCTGATATTGCAGAGCTGGACGACGCCGACCGTGAAGAGTTCATGGCCGAGCTGGGTCTGGAAGAGCCGGGCCTGAACCGCGTGATCCGCGCGGGCTATGAGCTGCTGAACCTGCAAACCTACTTCACCGCTGGTGTAAAAGAAGTGCGTGCGTGGACCATCCCTGTGGGTGCGACCGCGCCTCAGGCGGCCGGTAAGATCCACACCGACTTCGAGAAAGGCTTCATTCGTGCGCAGACTATCGCGTTTGAAGACTTCATCACCTACAAGGGTGAGCAAGGCGCGAAAGAAGCAGGCAAGATGCGTGCGGAAGGGAAAGATTACATCGTTAAAGATGGCGACGTGATGAACTTCTTGTTTAACGTTTGATTTGAATGAAAAAAATCCACGCTTTGGCGTGGATTTTTTTATTGTGAGGTTAAAACACATTGTCTAAGAGATCAGTTTTCATGCTGGAATCTAAGGGAATGATTTCGGCAGACACAAGCCTAACGCCTGAAAAGAGCCCTCGCGCTAGCGCTCTTTAAGAGATGCAGGACTCTCAGATTTAGCGAGAATGACCCCACCAGTTCTTGGGATCCGTCTTCCGGAAGTCAGAAATATCCCCTCTGAATACCCTTTTTTAGTCACTCAACATGAGAAGGTATCGTTGGGTCAACCTCCTCAAGGGGTTTATATACGTCAATATGACAATGTAAACCGTAGTCATCTTTTTCCTCGTAGCCTTTTTTAAACTGCTTGATATAACTGCTGATACAGTTCCTTTTTTGCCACCGGTTATAGTTATCATTTTTTTGGCGCTTTTGAACTTAATACGCAGGGCCCGATTGAGACAACACGTTACGCTTCATATCCCAGGAATAAAACCAATCATGCCAGCCATTTTTTTTTTGCTGGATAGCTACAGACAACGATCACTTCCTTTGACAGGTTGAATGTTAAGTAATAGAAAGTCGCACCTTCAGGAGGGGCAGACCAAAATAGTTTTTCGCCCTGCACATTGAAGATGGTCAAAACGGTTGGTAATGGCTTAGGCTCGCTTAACACAAAGACTAACTGGCGTGTTAAGTCGACCAATGCATAGCTTAAAAATGGCACACTAACCAGTATGTTACTTTCACCACATGCCCATTGAAGCAGGTCTTTTTCTTTAATACAAATGAGATTTTCAATCATTTGTAAACCTCAACGTTTAAAGTTTGATCTGCTTCAAATCACCTTCAAAAAGCCCCACAAGATATACCCGGTATCGGGCTGGCTGCACTTCTTTATACGTTAATATAGCGGAAAACTCTTTTAAACACTTTGAACATGTGTTTTTCGAAACATCTAATTGGCTTTCATCATAGCTATATTTCTTATGTTCACTATCAAGCTTCACACCTCTCATTTTCTTAACCAAAAAGCATTTTACCTCTTCTGTGAGCGTGTCAAACTCATATGAGTTTACGATAGAGTAGACTATTACCCCCTCGCATTCAGGGCATGTTATTTCCTTTCCATACTCTATGAAATCATTGTCAATGCCATCAAGGACTAATAACTTCTTTTTCAGTCGATTAGTAAGTTTCATTATTTAAATTTTAAGTTTATCAATAAAAAAGTAAGGCTATAAGAAATGGAGGATTTTATTAATCATTAACATCATTTAGTCAAACATTCCATTCTATATAAACACCACAATCGAAGCTTTTTTTCATTAGACTGTACAACAATATTTCCCCATTCATGCCTCCATTGAAATCCATATGGGGGATTGTTAATTTTAAGATTAGGCTTTGATGTTATTTCATTCTCAACCCATACTGTCAAACGCTGCTGCTCATCCGATAAATTACTCAGACTAGCCCTTTTATCCCAATCCTCTAACGTTTTATAAAAACTTCCATCCTTACTAGTAAGGAATAATGATGGAGAAAAAGAAAATGCTGAAGGCCTCAGTTCCAAAATGAAAACTTGATCTTTCCATTTAACATTATCGATAGCGAAATAAAAAGGACCTACTGTAGTCAATGGCGAGAAAAAACTTGTAAAATGCGGAATTTTTAAAAGTATCAACATCTTTTAATTCGATGGGGTAGTTGTTAATTTCTACAAATCCAGTATGAACATCAAGTTTCATTTCTAACATATCTAAACCACCTTTTTTGGAAGTGACTACTTTATATTCCAAACTATATATACCCCATGATTAAATGACTTTGTCTCATATGAGACTGAAACCCGCCCCCACTCAAAGTTCCACCTAATGATGTCTGTTTCCGTGGTATCAGGCGTGTCCAGGTTCAGTGATTCTTTCAGCCAATCAGACAGGCTTTTCACTGATTCATTTAGCATGTGAACATTAGTTCGTGCATTCCAATCATTTAATGATTTATAGTATTGACTATTTTTATCAACAAGATGAAGCATAAAATGAAAACCATAGCACACCGGGCGTATAGTAACTTGAAATTCTTTATCGAAAAACATTACTGAGTCAACAAGGTAGTGATTCGACATATTTTTATTTACAGCTTTGCGTTTTACTAATTCGTGGTATAAATCACACTTACAAAAGCCTTCTTCAGTATCTATTTTTAAAGGAAGACCATCAAGGTTTAGCTCACCGGTAATCGGGTTGAATTTAAATTCAATCATGCGACCTGAAGCTTATTTTTATTTGTAATAAAAAATGGCACTACAATGCAGCGTTGAGCAGTTTCATCTAATATAAAAGAATTATCTATTTTGATATTGACGTTGGCTCCAAATGCGTCCTCTGGTAATGGGTCGAATATAACATAATCTTTGTGAAGAACAGCACCTTGAGAAACATTGCCTTTTCCCCAGTAATTCAGCTTTTCGTCATAGTCTCTGGATCGTAACAACATTTGACTATGTGAAATCAGTAGCTCAACTATTTGTATTTTTTTATCATTCATTACATTACCTCGATTTTTATTATCGTTCTACCGATAATGTGGGGTCAGTCCATTAAAAATAAAATGCTTGTGAAATTCTTTAAGGGGTTAATGATTAGCTGTAATATGAAAACTGATAGGGGAAGCACCCTTCCCCTGCTGCTCAAACTTTGAGCAGCATGTTAGTAACAAGCGCAAACCCTGAAACCCCCATTATAGTTTAATTAGGATATTCGGCAACAACTAACCGCCTGATTTAGTCCTCTCCATTATACAAATCACCAGCATAATTAAATATTTTCAATTATTTTTTTTCTGTGAGATCAGCGTAACTAATAATTTCCTAAACGCCATTGCTGATATTTTGATTGCCGGTAAAGATAATTTTCATCTCTTTACCGAGCCATTCCCAACCAAAAAAATATAAAAAACGAACGGAAAAATAAATCACCCACGTAATTATCTGTCAACAAAAATAAAAGTAAATATCCCGTATTAAATCTCCATCAACTTCATCAACAGTTCTGGTTTTGATTTTATTAAAGTCAGCTAAAATACCTTTCACTGGCACAGTAGACTTTGATATATCATCATAAAATGCTTTTTGTTGACTTTCCGGAACATATTTTTTTATTAAAAAAACAAGATTCTTTCGTAACTCTTCATCTGTCATCGCTTTTACTCCGGAATTATAGTAACACGTTCAAAAATAACAGGGTAATTACGTTCGATTGGTAGCAACTGTAATGCTCCACCTTTACCATACTCAGGATATGCACTGGTGAAAAGCTCATATCCAGGCCCTCGACCACCATTGGCAAGAGGTACTTGCACCTGAGGCACTCCATTTTTATACAGTTGTAATGTATCAAACTCACCTAATAAACGTGCATCACTCCATGAATCAGGATTACCTTTCTCATAAAAAATTTGATAGGCGTCCCTGGCTTCATGTGCAGATTTATATTTCGTATACCCAAAATAACTTAACGGGGCTGATTTATTTTCTATTGTCTGTGGAGCATATTTGCTATCCATATAACGATATGCTGTAGAAGGCATAGTCGAACTAGGGCCATTTGGACCAACATAGAAATCAGGTTTTGTTTTACCGCTACACTCGCGGCTCAACCCCCACGGATCCACCCACCCCAGCGCATTCGGCGCATACTGGTAAAGGTTTATCCCCCCCGCCAGCCCTATCGGGTCCTGCTGCGTAAACCTTCCGCAGTCCGGGTCATAATACCGGAACAGATTGTAGTGCAGCCCTGTCTCACGATCCAGGTATTGCCCCTGCATGCGCAGGTTCTGAGAATATCCTGATACCTGCGTCTCGCTTTCCCGCAGCAGCTTGCCCCAGGCGCTGTTCACCCCTTCCCAGCGCACCTGTCCTTCGCTATCCGTCATCCGCTCCGGCGTGCCGTTGGGCTGGCAGTGGAACCAGAAGATTTCCGGGGCATCAACGCCGTCGATACGCGCCAGCGGGTCGTAGCTGTCCTGATCGCTGTAGACGTAGGTCAGCGGCACATCCCCGTGCACTTCCTGCAACAGCCGGAACCCTTCCCATACAAACCAGGTGGTGACTGGGTTACCGGTTGGCTGTCCGCCCACCATCTGGCGACGCGTTTTGCTGATGCGTCGCACGAGCGGGTCATAGCGTAAGCTGGCCTGCGTCTGCGGCCTGTTGCGATTCCGCGGCTGGCTGATGACCTCCGTCAGGCGATGCTCGCTGTCGTAGCGGTAGTGCCAGCGGGTCTGGCCGTTATCCTTCTCCACGGTGCGGCCGTGGATGTCATAGCGCCAGCGAATGCCGTTCAGCTGCGTCAGGCGGTTGTGCGTGACCTTCTCAGCAGACTCTTCAAGCGATAAAGGTTCTGTAGTGGTAGCGTTTTGGAACGCGGTTGAATCCGATATCGCTGAAATGAACGACGCCGATCGTGAAGATTTCATGGCCGAGCAGGGTCTGAACCGCGTGATCCGCGCGGGCCATGAGATGCTCAGCCTGCAAACCTACTTCACCGCGGGCGTAAAAGAAGTGCGTGGACCATCCCTGTGGGTGCGACTGCGCCTCAGGCGGCCGATAAAATCCACACCGATTTCGTGAAAGGCTTTATTCGTACACAGACTATCGTGTTTGAAGACTTTATCACCTACAAGGGAGAGCAAGGCGCGAAAGAAACAGGCAAGATGCGTGCGGAAGGCAAAGATTACATCATTAAAGATGGCGATGTGATGAACTTCTTGTTTAACCTTTGAGTTGTTTTTAATGGGAAAAATCCCCGCTTGGGCGTGGATTTTTTTTTACATGGTAAAGAGAATGATGTCGGCAGTCGCAAATTTTAACGTCTGAAAAGGGTGCTGGTGTAAACGCTCTGCTGGTCAGGCAAGTCTCTCACCTTTAGCAGGTATACCCCCTTTGCGTACGCCAGTTTCAGGCACTCTTGTCGCTGTAATTTTAATGTTAAATGTGAATTTAGTACGAAGGTCCTGATCTAGACAACGCGTTACGTTTCATATCCCAAGAATAAAACCAATTATGCCAGCCATTTTGTATTACTGTAAAATTACATACAACAACCACTTCCTTTGACTGGTTTAATGTTAAGTAATAGAAAATAGCACTTTCAGGAGATGCAGACCAAAATAGTTTTTCACCCTGAGCGTTGAAGATGGTCAAAACGATTGGTAACGGCTTTGTCTCGCTTAACACAAACACAAATTGGCGTGTTGAATCGACCATTGCATTGTCTAAGAATGGTTTGCCGAAAATATATTTTATCCTTTAGCGATCAAAACGCTTCTATGATCAGTTTCATTTTTTATCCAGAACATTTCATCTTGAGGTAACGATCCATTACTGCAAAAATCAACAAGTTCACCTTGCAACCATCAGGAACATATTCTTGATAATGCATACTCTCAACATATTCCGAATATAATCTTTTATTATCAAAGTCTATAAATAAATCCGGCATAAGTTCATATATATCCCACCAAATTGTTTTTTGCGAAAGCCTTTTATAAAACTCCTCAGCAATGTCATCCTTATCGTATGAATAACCATCGCTAATTAAACCATCAATGAATATCTGCGCGTTTTCTTCATTTACAACTGGTATGTCATATCGTTCCTTATGGGTATTCTGTAGGTTTATTTCCACCCCACTTTTCACAAAATCCTCTACCCATTTTACTCTGTCTAAGACCCACATTTCCTTGAACGCAACGAACCAATAAAATGTTCCTTCATACTTAACTATCACAAGGAGTTCGTCATCTTTATTGATATTCATATAGTAACCTATCTTACATTCCCGGAGCCTGGAATCGCTACTTCTTCAAGCCATTCTGCCCATATTGATGGTAATTCACACGACCTACCTGGCGTTGTCGGATCCACGCGTAATGTTTGATTTTTTTATAGAGTAACGAACTTATCCCTTTTGCGCAGATAGAACTCTAGATATTTTTTAGGTCTATCCTGAAACGCACGCTCTTTGCTGTAGTTATAAGCATCGTTAAAATATTTATACGCTTCCTCGAATTGATTTAACTCATAACAGACCATGCCGAGATCGATTAAGGGTGCAGTATCTATATCCGATCCACGTGTCCGTAATGTCGTTTTTCCCCATTTGTTTTCCTCAGCATAATCCGCGAGATCAAAACATGCGCTGTACATGCAGGCAGCGATCCAGTTGGCGAGTTCCCATTCGAGCTTTGGCTCAGGAAGCGCTTGCCAGGCTTTTTGGTTTTGCTCTAAAGCCTCGGCGTATTTTTGGTTGTCGTGAAACTCGTTCCCTTGATCAATAGTATATTGTTATAGATATTATAATACTTAAGATCTTGTCCTTTTAAATAAAAACTTTGCCTAAGAAACCGCCAAAAACACCATAATCTATGGTTAAACTTTATTTAAAATTATAAAGTTATTACATTGCAATCAATCATTTTATAGCAAATATTTTTTAGTATTAAGGACTCTATAACATTCCAATCACCACCACCGAGGCCAGCTCCTATCCTTGGCATTTGTATAGAAAGGCGATTAACTAAAGCAAAGTCAGATAATTTTTCAAGACAAACTTTCAGAGAGTCATAACATACGTATTGTTTTTTGTCGTTGATATTTTTCTTTATACCATCCTGCGCATACATATTCGCAATAAATATCTTCTCCTGAGCATCAACCATAACAAAATCAACCACCCCTAATTCTGGGAAGTTATTTTCTTTGAAGCAACTAAGATAGCTTTTTTTTGCCGCAGGATATTTATTTGAAAGGGACAGAACAAAACCTTTACCCCACTTCCCTTTATTATTCACAATATGAGCAATAACTGTGGATTTTTTCAAAGGTTCCACAGCATCTCCAGACAAGTATTTTATTCGCTTTTTTTCTTGCAATGAACCCGTTGATGTTTGCCAGAAAACTTCAAATTCCTCATTTGAAATTTCTTCGGCGTCACTTAAGTTCAGGTCGCTTTTCTTACCATCATACAGCAGGAAGCCAACTTTTTCTTTTTTATCTAGCAAAGAGGAAGAAGCATAATAATTTCCATCTATAATATTTATTTGTCGCGTGGCTACTTCTCCTATGAACTCATTGAGAATAGTCCCTTCACCTGCAATAAAATCAACACTTCCTTTATAATATTTTTTCACCTCAACCACAACTCCTCCCACTTTTAACAATTCTTTTAGAGACAACGAGATCTTTTGTGTTTAAGATCAAAAATGTATTTTTCCGGGGTTCAATTACATCTAAGCCAGTTACATCTAGTTTTACCTGTAACGCTTGATGATAACCCAAAGGATCACTTCTATATTGATTGACTGTTGGGAATGTCACAATGTATGAGGGTAACGGAAGCTGACCTGCGTCCGCGGCCTGTTACGGTCCCGCAGCTGGCTGATGACCTCCGTCAGGTGATGTTCACCGTCATAACGGTAGTGCCAGCGAATGACGTTCAGCTGCGTCAGACGGTTGTGCGTGACCTTCTCAGCAGAGTCTTCAAGCGGTAAAGGTTCTGTAGAGGTAGCGGTTTACGCCGCGGTTGAATCCGATATCGCTGAAATCATCGACGGCGACCATAAAGAGTTCATGGCCGAGCGGGGGCTGAACCGCGTGATCCGCGCGGGCTATGAGCTGCTCAGCCTGCAAACCTACTTCACCGCGGGCGTGAAAGAAGTGAACGCGTGAATCATCCCTGTCGGTGCGACTGCGCCTCACGCGGCCGGTAAGATCCACACCGACCTTGAGAAGGGCTTCATTCGTGCGCAGACTATCGCGTTTTAAGACTTTATCACCTGCAAGGGTGAGCAAGGCGCGAAAGAAGCAGGCAAGATGCGTACGGAAGGGAAAGATTACTTCGTTAACGAGGTTCATGTGGTGAACTTCTTGTTTAACGTATGATTTTTTTTCATTCGATTTAGTTATTATTAACTTTAAAAAAAACCCTCTTTTAGAGGATTGTATTTTTTCCCTCCCCAAGGGTCGTCTAATAAAAACTTAGCAGGGATTGCTTCTTTTTCAGGCACAAGAGTAAAATTATAATAAATCTCGTCCCCTTCACAAACCTCATAAAAGAGCGAATAAATCTTGCCGGTTACGTTAATGCTTACATCAAATTTCTCTGTCGCAGATGCGATCTGGATCTTATTTTTATCCGTAATAAAAAATGGAACAACAATGCAGCGTTGTGCATTTTGATCTAATTTAAAAGCATTATCTATTTTGATATTGACGTTTGCTCCAAATGCGTCCTCTGGTAATGGATCGAATACAACATAATCCTTGTGTAAAACAGCGCCTTGAGAAACATTACCTTTTCCCCACTGACTCAGCTTTTCGTCATAGTCTCTGGATCGTAACAATATTTGACTATGTGAAATTAGCAGATCTACTGTTTGCATGATCTTATCACTCATTATATTCCCTAGACTTTTATTCTTGTTCCATATGATTGTTATGGAAAAACATTACCAATACTCGAACCTGCACCAAAATTACTGCTTTTAGATATCAGTTATAAGTTGTGCCGTGCCGTTGGATTGGCAATGGACCCAGAAGATATATGAAGCATCAACACTATCTACACGCGCCAGCAAATCGTAGTTGTCCTGACCACTTTCGTCGACGTAGGTGAACAGCACATCCCCGTGCGCTTCCCCCAGTAGGCAGTCATTCCCAGACACACCGGGTGGTGATGGCTTGCCGGTTGGCTGTCCGCCCAGCTTCTGGCGTCGCGTTTTACTGATGCGGCGACCGAGCGGATCGTAGCGGAAGCTGACCTGCGTCTGCGGTTTGTTGCGGTTCCTCGGGTTTGGCCGTTATCCTTCTCTACAGTGCAAGCATGGGTATTATAACGCCAGCGAATATCATTCAGCTGCGCCAGGCGGTTGTGCGTAATGTTCTCAACAGAACCTTCGAGCGGGTTAGCGGCTGCATCCCAGACCCCCTGCTCCTCTCCGGCCAGCGTGCCGTCCTGAACCAGGAGACGCCCGGCACTGTCTGTCGTACTGCCAGCGGTACCATTTGAGCGGGTTATCGTCCCGCTCTTCGCGCACCAAGTTATTGCGGTAGTAGTAATCCCAGCGGCGCTGCGACGGGCGCTGGGTATTTTACTTACGACAGTGGATGTCATGACGCCAGAGAATGCTTACCTAGGGTTTTATGTAAAGTAAATAATCCGAGGGATCAACCCTAACCCACACTTCAGCGTTTTATTTTTTGTGGGTTCCAATCAGAGTAATCAGCAACACGGATTTCATTAAGAACAAGATCTAGTGGAACATGTGCAATGCTATCTGCAATTTCATCATATGGCGCTGGCAACTCGAATGAAAAACCAAAGTCGTCATTTATAATAATACAGCCATTAAATATACGCTGTTTGTAAGTCAACCCTATTATTTCCCCCATCGTTTGGCCTGTTTGTAATATTTTATTATACCTCCCCTTATAGTTTACGTTACAACCAATAGAAATGATCGTTCCATCTTCAAGGGTAGCGATTGTCATTGTGTCATCTACAATATATGCAAGCCTTTTCTTATCATCAGGCAAGAAATAATCAAAGTAAGTTACCTTATAGCCAGCATATAACTCGCTTATGTACTTACTGATATTATCCCCCAAAAAAACGTTACCTAGTGCTCTTCCTGATAAAATATCAGCATTAAAATCGATCATTTTATACCCCCCCATTAAGTAAAACTCCGTCAACATAAACAGGTGAATCGGTTATTAAATCATAATTTTTAAACTCTCCATGACCAATTCTCCCATATACTACATCAGCACCATCAACTTCGCGATAAACTTTCCAGTAATCATTACCATGAATATTAGGTTGAGTTGGAGTCCCTCCGGGATGATAATCTAATTTGTACGTAGTACCTGATTTTGTTGTTTTGACATATTGAATATGTTGGATAGCTCCTGGTTTATTGGCTTGTGGATATGTTCTCGTCCAACCTTTGGATGTCAAAATATTATGAACATCAGCGGGTTTTTTCCCTGTTAATCTATCCACCCATCTTTGTGTTATACGATCTTTTTGAGAAAAACCACATTTTAACCCCCACGGATCCACCCACCCCAGCGCGTTCGGCGCATACTGGTAAAGGTTTATCCCCCCCGCCAGGCCTATCGGGTCCTGCTGCGTAAACTGCCCGCAGTCCGGGTCGTAATACCGGAACAGATTGTAGTGCAGCCCTGTCTCACGATCCAGGTATTGCCCCTGCATGCGCAGGTTCTGGGAATATCCTGATATCTGCGTCTCGCTTTCCCGTAGCAGCTTGCCCCAGGCGCTGTTTACCCCTTCCCAGCGCACCTGTCCTTCGCTATCCGTCATCCGCTCCGGCGTGCCGTTGGGCTGGCAGTGGAACCAGAAGATCTCCGGGGCATCAACGCCGTCAATACGTGCCAGCGGATCGTAGCTGTCCTGATCGCTGTAGACGTAGGTCAGCGGCACATCCCCGTGCACCTCCTGCAACAGCCGGAACCCTTCCCAGACAAACCGGGTGGTGACCGGCTTGCCGGTTGGCTGACCGCCCAGCATCTGGCGGCGCGTTTTGCTGATGCGTCGCCCGAGCGGGTCATAGCGGAAGCTGACCTGCGTCTGCGGCCTGTTGCGGTCCCGCGGCTGGCTGATGACCTCCGTCAGGCGGTGCTCGCCGTCGTAGCGGTAGTGCCAGCGGGTCTGGCCGTTATCCTTCTCCACGGTGCGGCCGTGGATGTCATAGCGCCAGCGAATGCCGTTGAGGTGCGTCAGACGGTTGTGCGTAACCTTCTCAGCAGATCCTTCGAGCGGGTTACCGGTAGTATCCCAGCGGTGCAACCAAGAGCACTGAAAATTACCGGTAACTATATCCCGGCGATGCAGGCGGCCAAGACGGTCATATTCGCTGCGGGTTCGTTAGTGTTAGTAGTTTGCGCCACGGTTGAATCCGATAATACTGAACTGGACGATGCCGACCGTGAAGAGTTTATGGAAGAGCTGGGTCAGGAAGGGCCAGGCGCGAAAGAAGGAGGCAAGATGCGTGCATAAGGAAAAGACTACATTGTTGAAGATGGCGATGTGATGAACTTCTTGTTTACGTTTAATTTTTATGAACGGGAAAAATCCACGCTTTCACGTACATTTTTTATTAGGGAGTCAAAAAAATATCTTAGAGATCTGACTTCTTGCTCACCTCCAAAGAAATGATTTGTGTAGTCGCAAGCTTTAACGTCTGAAAAGGCACCTCGATTAATCACTCAACAAGTAAGGCCAGACTCTAATACTTAGCGAGGCTGACACCACCGTTTCTTAGGAGAGGTCTGCCGGTCGACAATAATATATCTTCTAAATCCTTTTTTTGCGAGCGGGAATCGTTAAAAGTTTTGAATCGCATTTTATCATAATAAGCAGGGCCTGATCGAGACAACGCGTTACGCTTCATGCCATTTAAATAAAACCAATCATGCCAGCCATTTTGGTTTTCCACATAGCTAAAGACAACAACCCCTTCTTCGTTCAGATGATTTTTAAGTAATAGAAAAATGTGCCTCGTGGCAGTGCAGGCAAAGAAGCTTTTGCCCTAAGCATCAAATAGGGTTACAACGGTTAATAATGGCTTTTTATCGGTTAACACAAAAATTAACTCGCGTGTTGTAAGACCATTGCATAATCTAAAATGGTATGCTGAAAATTTTTTTACCCTTTAGCAATGATAACGTTTCTATGATTTGTTCCATTCTTTATCCAGAACATTTCATCTTGAGGTAACGTTCCATTACCGCAGAAATCAACAAGCTCACCTTGCCAACCATCAGGAACATATTTTTGATAATGCATACTTTCAACATACTCCGAATATAGTCTTTTATTATCAAAATCTATAAGCAAATCCAGCATAAGATCATATATATCCCACCAAGTTGTTTTTTGCGAAAGCCTACTAAAAAACTCATCAGCTATGTCATCCTTATCGAATGAATAGCCATCTTTAATTAACCCATCAATAAAAATCTGCGCGTTTTCTTCATTTACTACGGGTATGTTATATCTTTCCTTATGGACATCCTGTAGATTTATTTCCACCCCACTTTTCACAAAATCCTCTATCCATTTAATTCTATCTAAAACCCACATTTCTTTGAACGCCACGAACCAATAATATATTCCTTCTTTCTTTACTATCACAAGGAGATCATCATCTTTATTAATATTCATATAGTAACCTATTTTACATTACCGGAGCCTGGAATCGCTACTTCTTCAAGCCATTCTGCCCATACTGATGGTAATACATACGATCTACCTGGCGTTGTTGGATCAACGTGCTTAGGAGCCAATCCCCCTTGATTTAACGGATTAAGCATGCGTCAGGGGGTTGTGCGTGTCCTTTCCAGCAAGTCGTTCGAGGTGGATTACCAGCAGACGATCGCAGTTGTCATAATTTCATTATTGCGTACAGCTGGTAAAAGACTTTTAAATGCTCAGAGTCTAATATCTAAAGACTTTACACTTAAAAGAATGAGCATGACGTAAAGAAAAAGGTAAGTTGCGTGCAGAAAGCATAAAATCAAATCGTTAAAAATGGCGATGGGATGAACTTCTTGTTTAAAGTTTGATTTGTTTTTTATGAAAAAAACGAACTTGCGCACCCTTAGGAAAATAGAACTCAAGGTATTTTTCAGCTCTGTCTTGAAACGTTCGTTCTTTGACGTAGTTATAAGAATCATTAAAATATTTGTACGCTTCATCAAATTGATTCAACTCATAAAAAACCATGCCGAGGTCGATTAACGGCGCTGTCTCTATATCCGATCCACGTGTACTAAGTATCCTCTCCCCCCATTTTTTCGCCTCATCGTTCTCCTTGAGAGCAAAGCAAGCACTGTACATGTACGCAGAGTTGCAGTTGGCAATTTTCCATTCGATCTGCGGCTCAGGAAGAGCCTGCCGGACATTTTGTTATTGCTCTAAAGCCTCGGCTTATTTTTTTATCATGAAATTCGTTTCCTTTTTCTACAAGAGATGTAAATATTATTCATGTGTTTATTCATTAGCAATAGCAAATAAACCTCCTCACCTATAAAAAGGGGAATAAGAAATAAATGCTTTTAGAAGCAAGGAGGTATCTAAGACAGTAAATCTTTATTATTAAAAAACTTAAAAACTAACCAAAAAAGAATTTCTTAAACCCTTCAACCTCAACATCTTTTAGTTTAGTTTTAAGCATCACATCGATATCTTCCAGAAAATCTTCTCTTAAATTAAATTCATCATCTGTAGCATCACCATCATAATTATTTTGTTCCATCTCAATAGCAGAACAAAAAGCATTCAAAAAGTCAGCTAAGGAACCAGAAATTATAAAGTTTCGTTTTTGAATGCTACCATAAACAGGAGATGTTAGATTTTGGGTGTCACAAAAAAGAACGTCACCATTTCTTTCAGCAAAGATTATATATTCATCGCGCCAAGCCGTATCATTTTGAACTCGCCAACCGGATAATATTTCGTTGAGATCTTGAGGTTCAATAATCTGTAAATAAAAAGTACCATCAAATGTTGGACTGTCATTTAAAATCAAATGACGATAAAAAAAATCAACCTCCCCATTTAAATTCACGGGAAAAGAAGTCTCATTTTCATCGTCTGTATAGTCTATCTCTCCCATATTCAATTCATTCATTTTAAATTTGTTCACAAGATCTTGGACTGCATTTTTTATGTTCATCTTTCCACCTATAATTGCTTACATCGTTGTCTAGATTTTAGTGTTCTTTCTCTATCGATTAAGCGCCCACGCGTCGAGTTCTTAGTATTCCCTCTATGTCCTTGATCACCATGGACATGCTCATTGAACTTGTCGGGATGGTTATGATTTTTCAAGAATACAATGTTCCTCGGATCACCTTGCCATTTGGAACCAAGTGTACCATTGCCTTCTACCGAATTGATATGATGCCCGGTATAACCTGCCCGGGACATCACAGAGGTTAGGCTCTTGTTGGGAGTCTTCAAAATTAAATCCCTCTCTTGCGCTGTCCAATTTCTTGTGCCAGCCCCACCATCCTGCAATAAGGCTTTTTCTTGCACCCATGCCCTAGAAATAGCAGAGCTTCTAGCTCCACCTTGAGCAGAAAGAGAATCATGTGGCCGGTAACGAATGAGATCGTCAGGAGTCAACCCCCACGGATCTGCCCACCCCAGCGCATTCGGCGCATACTGGTAAAGGTTTATCCCCCCCGCCAGCCCTATCGGGTCCTGCTGCGTAAACCTTCCGCAGTCCGGGTCGTAATACCGGAACAGATTGTAGTGCAGCCCTGTCTCGCGGTCCAGGTATTGCCCCTGCATGCGCAGGTTCTGGGAATATCCTGATACCTGCGTCTCGCTTTCCCGCAGCAGCTTGCCCCAGGCGCTGTTTACCCCTTCCCAGCGCACCTGTCCTTCGCTATCCGTCATCCGCTCCGGCGTGCCGTTGGGCTGGCAGTGGAACCAGAAAATCTCCGGAGCATCAACGCCGTCAATGCGCGCCAGCGGGTCGTAGCTGTTCTGATCGCTGTAGACGTAGGTCAGCGGCACGTCCCCGTGCACCTCCTGCAACAGCCGGAACCCTTCCCAGACAAACCGCGTGGTGACCGGCTTGCCGGTTGGCTGGCCGCCCAGCATCTGGCGGCGCGTTTTGCTGATGCGTCGCCCGAGCGGATCGTAGCGGAAGCTGACCTGCGTCTGCGGCCTGTTGCGGTCCCGCGGCTGGCTGATCACCTCCGTCAGGCGGTGCTCACCGTCGTAGCGGTAGTGCCAGCGGGTCTGTCCGTTATCTTTCTCCACGGTGCGTCCGTGGACGTCATAGCGCCAGCGAATGCCGTTCAGCTGCGTCAGCCGGTTGTGCGTAACCTTCTCAGCAGATCCTTCGAGCGGGTTACCGGCTGCATCCCAGCGCCACTGCTCCTGTCCGGGCAGCGTGCCGCCCTGAACCATCAGCCGGCCTGCGCTGTCGTACTGCCAGCGGTACCAGCTGAACGGGTTATCGTCCCGCTCTTCGCGCACCAGGTTATGACGGTAGTCGTAATCCCAGCGGCGGGACCAGCGGCGCGGCGACGGGCGCTGGGCATTGCCGGTAAAAACGTCCCGGCGGTGCAGTCGGCCGAGGCGGTCGTATTCGCTGCGGGTGGTCAGCAGCCCCTGCGTGCGGCTGGTCTCGCGGTGAAGCTCGTCGCGGGTAAAGTCGGAGACCGACAGCTTATCGAGGGCAATGCTGAGCAGATGCCCGCTGCCGTAGTAGAACTGTTTCAGCTCGCGGCCATCGGGCAGCGTGACGGAGGTGCGGTTGCCCAGCGCATCATATCCCCACGCCAGATCACCATGCTCGCCCGCTTCGCGCGTGACGCGCCCGAGCGCGTCATACTCAAACACAAGCTCCTGCTCGGCCTCGGCGCTCCAGGCATCGGCTGAAAGTGCGGGATGCAGCCCAATCCGGCTCAGAAGGCCGGACGGGGTGTAGTGGTAGCGGGTCTGCCCTTCCGGCGTGGTGCGGGCGACCAGCTGGCCGCTCGCGCTCCAGGCGAAAGCATGGGTGATGGCCTCCGGATGTCCGGCGGCAAAGGTGCGCGCTATCGTACGCCCGCAGGCGTCATAGCGATACTGCGAGGCCACGCCATCGAGTCCCACCTCTTCCAGCAGCAGCGAGTCTGCGCCCCAGCGGAACTGATACGCTTCGCCGTTTTCGTTTTCCAGGGCAATCAAACGCCCGCGGCTGTCCCAGCGGCGGCGCACCTCTTCACCCTGCGTATTACGGGTGGCGGTTAAGCGCCCTGCCTCGTCGTATCTGAACTCGCTCTCTTTCCCATCGGCGCCCGCATGCTTCACCGGCAGGCCACGTTCGTTCCATTTGAGCGACTCGGTCCAGCCTTCTGGTCGGTCGAGCTGCACCGGACGCCCTGCGGCGTCGTAGCGGTAACGCGTCTCTTCGCCGTCGGCGGCTGTCTCAGCCACCAGCCAGCCCAGCGGATGATAACGGTATTGTGTCACACGGCCCGAACAGTCCGTCGCACGCACCATCTGCCCGGCCTCGTTGTACTCCTGGTAGCGGCTGTTCCCGGCGGCATCGACTTCTTCCACAACCTGACCAAACTCGTCCCGACGCAGCAGCGTGGTCTGCCCCATCGGGTCCACCACGCGCTTCAGCCCGTGATGTTCGTCGTACCAGAACCGGGTGGCGCTGCCGTCAGCTTCGATAATGGCCGCCGGAAGCGCGCGGTGCTCCAGCCAGGTGGTGGTGCGGGTGTTGCCGTCGGCGTCGATCTCCTGCACCCGGTTGCCCATGTCGTCATAGACGAAGGTAACGGCATTACCCAGCGGATCGATGCGACGCGTTAGGAGTTCGTTGTCATCCCACTCGTAGCGCCAGTTCTCACCGCTCTCGTCAACGTAGCGAACAATGAGGTTTTGCGCGTTCCAGTAATGCTTTCGCGTCTGACCGTCGTAGTGTTCGACGGTCGTAAGCCCGGCGGCTAGATCATAGGTAAAGCGACAGCCGTCGCCGGTGCTGGTGCGGTTTTCCACCACGCGCCAATGGTCGAATTTTTGCCAGCGGTATTCGCTCTCCAGCCCCCCCGGCAAGCGGTGCCAGACCATCAGGCCGTGGTCGTTGTAACGGTATTCACGCGTCACCACGCCGGAGGCATCCGTTGCGCTCGCCAGCTGGCCGCGCGCATCGTACCCCCACTGCATCAGCGGCCAGGTTTTGTTGCCGTCGAGATGGCTGGCTGCGGTAACACGCTGCGGGAAACGTTCATCGTCATAGCGCAGGGTGACATCGATCGCTCGCGGCTCGTCGTGAAGACCGATCAGCCTGCCGTGCTCGTCCCATTCCGTCAGCAACGCGTTGCCGTATTCGTCGCTGAGGGAGGCCAGGCGCATGATGGCTGGGTTAGCGCGGGTCGGTTTATACAGACGCCACACCGCGCCGTCATCGTCGGCTATCGCCACGTCGCCGCTCTCATTGCGGCGGATAATGATGCCTTCGCTAATGCTGTAAAACGCGCGGTCGACCGGCGGCAGTTCAAAGCTCAGCTCGCGCCCGGTTTCATCGAACCAGGTGGCATTGTTTTCTTCCAGCGTCAGATAGCTGTCAAAGGTGGTAGCCCAGCCCAGACCGAAAAGCCCTTCGCGGGTGGTCAGGCTGTTGTAGCTGCGCTGCCAGCGCAGCGGAAAGCGCCCCGGCAGCGAGAAATCGAGTTCGTCGTCGTCATTCAGCACCTTCACGCCGGTAGCAGCGTGAACCGGGTGCGAGGAGCCGAACACGGCGTTGACGGCCATATCAGCCAGCATCCCGCCACCGGCAGCAGCCAGCGCGCAGGGCATGTTTTTCAGGATCTTGCCCGGACGCCCGCGCAGCAGGGAGAGCGCAATCATCCCCAACGCCAGACCCGGCGTTTTACCGCTTTTGATATCGCGGACCGTGAGGGTGTCGCCGCCGATGATCACGTTCGGGGAGACGTCGTCGGAAACGGTGCCTTCGCAGGTGGTACGATCTTTCGCGCGTACCGCGGGCTGCCCGTTGATAAAGACGCTTTTGGAGCCTTCCGCCAGATACTGTGGCCCGGAGTGTTTATCACACGCCACCTTGTCTTCTTCCAGCGGCGAGGTTCCCGCGGCAGCAGAGGCGACGCTCGGCTGCCACATCTCGCTGCCGAACTGTCCGGCAGCGGAGAGCAGCATACCCGCGTAGTCGGCAAAGCTGCCCGGCGACTGCGGCTCAGGAGACGGGGTATCGGCAGGCGTTAACGTCCCGGCTGCGCGTGCAGCGGGAAGTTTATTTGTCAGAACATTGCTCGAACCGGTGGTGATCTTACCCGCAGGCGACGGCGGAAAAAGCGCGTTGCCCAGCCCTTCAGCAGCATTGCTGATATCGTCGGTGATCCCCGCGACGTTCGCCAGAACCCCACCAATAATGCCGCTCAACAGACAGCTGGATCCAATTGCCGCCACGCCTGCCGCTGCGGCCCCGGCTCCCAGCAGTGGGGCCGCGACGGTCGCTGCCGCGCCCACCGCCGCGCCAATCACCGCATAGGCAGCGCCTTCCGCCACAATGCTGGTAATATCAGCAAAAATGCTGGAGTGAATAATCTCGTCGCCCTTACGGGCCGCGTTGTTATCGCTCATGCCTTACACATTCCGGTTGTCGTTTAGCGTCAGACTCTGCTTCAGTGCGCTCCAGCGCGCCTCGTCCTCTTCCGTAAAGGCTTTTAAGGCCGAGAGGGTAAAAATCATCAGTACCGGTTTGCCCGGCGTCTGCACGGCCAGCTGTTTTTGCCACAGGCGCTGGCCGTTACGGTCAAAGGTGGTCTCAACTTCCAGTCCGCTAATGTTTCCGTCTGGCCCGGCTTTTACGTGCTGAAATTCGCTCTGGGCGTTCTCCCCCATCTGAGGGCGCAGGACTTCCCACTGACGGTGGAACTCTTGTTCGTAATCGCTACCATCCGGGATGACGCCGCGGCTGACTACCACGGACAGCCCGCTTTCGTCATCGCGAATGATGTTCATGCTGTTGTCCTGCCAGGCGGCAGGAAAAAGGGTAAAGGAACCTTCCTGGAGGGTGTATTTCATAAGTGAACTCGGGATGATTTATTAGAAAAATAAAATTAAAAGCGCTAAAATTTATACCGCCAATATTAATTACTGCTTAGCGACTCAGAGAAATATGATCATTAGAACGTTAGCACTTTCTTTTTTTCCGCAAAAACTTTAGGGGCAGCGATATTATTGGCCGTTTGATAATTATCTTCTTTCACAGCCCGTAAAATTGCCTCGCAACTTATTGTTCGTAGCGTGACATAACTACCCTGCCCAGGCATTCCTGATTCAGAACTGGAAAGCTAAATGCCCATGCCAGCCCGCGTTCATCGGTAGGGGTGCGATATCCAACTGATTGTCCCGGCGTGTTTCCGCGAGGGATATTAGACAATTTCAGATCCGGAAAATGAGATTTGACTTGATCAAGAGTAATACATGGTTGATTAACTACGAAAGAAACCAAAGATACGCTGTTATCACCATTTCCCCATAAACGAACATCCACATTACTGATCCGTGTGCCATCAGTTAACGTAAAGGGAGCTGAAGTATAACGGTCTTCTTTCTCCTGTGTATTATTAATCAGCGGTTGGTTAAACAGTTTACTGACATCCTCAACTTGTTTACCCCACACTGATTTCATTTCTTTAATCATTTGCCACAACGAATCTTGATTCATTTTATTATGCCCTGCATAGGTAAATATTGAAAATAGTGGAAGAACAATGAGGAATGTAGCTTTAATCATCCTACTTTCCATAGAATCCTCCATAGTAATCATTATAATTTAGATTAGTCCCTGAGGCTATTTCGCCTTTACCATACACTTTTCCTATTGCTTTGGCTGCATCAATGCGAGATAACTCACCACTTACCATTTTATCATAGGCAGAATTATATGCTTTTAGGTTTTCGGCACTTCCCGCTATATCAATATCAATACCGCCGTTTGCAAGGATCTCGCGTTGTATTTTAATGTTATTCAGCGTTGCTCCACCTTCATCCATAAGCTGGCTGTTGATGAAGCTTTCCTTACTCGAAGAATCTACCGCAACAGGATAAGTTGCATGCCCTGCCTCATGTGCCAGAGTTTGCACCGTTGTGGCTGTATCTTCCATGTGTTCAGGGTCCATGACAATCAATTTGTTATTCGTATCAGCGTAACTCCCCCCTCCTGCTGCTCCCGGCTGAATAGCCCACCCTTTATCTTTTAGATCTTTTAATTGTGTCTGAAGCGTTGGTGACTTATTGATTTCCTTAACTACATCTTCACTGAAGGGCATCACATCAGAGTTGTAGGAATTATTTTGATAGACGTAACTCCCTTTTAATGGTGGCGCTGATGCAAATTTTGTTGTTGGTTTTGGTCTGGTTGCTGCTGGCGCTGAAGCTGCGGGAGCCGGATTCTTAGCACTTTTATTCGGAGAAAACTTCTCCTGCACCGCCGCATCAATATCCCCTTTATGCCCCGATCCCGGCGCCGTTGTGCCCGGCTTGGTGCCCGACGTATTCAGATGCAGCTTACCGCCTGTGGTGATATACCCATCCCCTTCCACAAAGAAGTTAAACTCTTTGCCGATCAGGTTAATTTTGCCGTTAGCGTTAAGCTCAATAGCACTCTCGCCCGAGACCAGCCGCAGCTTCGTCCCGGAAGCAATGACGTACTGCTCCACCGCTGCATCCAGCTTGCCTTTACCCGTCAGGATCTCGGTTCCGCCTTTCACGGCCTGGATCTGATTAGCCTCCACGCGATGCAGCTCATTTTTCTTCACGTAATGGCTGCGCGCGCCGCCAACGGTGTGCGTTTCATCATTTTTAACGCTGGTGTCCATGTTGCGCTCGGCCTGGATCCACACCTGCTCTGCGCCCGCCTTGTCCTCAAAGCGCAGGGCGTTGGCGTTGTCCACGGAACCGTCCTTGGTGCGGCTCATAAAGCCCATCTGCGTCGCGGCAGCAGGCAGCGCCCACGGCGGCATGCTGGCTTCGTTATACACGCGACCAGTGATAATCGGACGGTCCGGGTCGCCGTTGATAAAGTCCACCACCACCTCATCGCCGACGCGCGGGATCTGCACCCCGCCGTAGCCCTGGCCCGCCCAGGCGCTCGACACGCGCACCCAGCAGGAGCTAGTGTCATCGCCCTTCGCCAGACGGTCCCAGTGGAACTTCACCTTCACGCGGCCGTATTTGTCCGTCCAGATACTTTCACCCTGCGGTCCCACGACTTTCGCCGTTTGCGGGCCGTAGGTGCGCGGCCACGCCGTGCTCTGCGCCGGACGGTACGACACCGACGCCGGGATAACGGTGAAATCGGTGCGGTGAATGGTTTCCCCCTCGCCGCTCGCGTAGCGGTTCTCCTCGAAGTGGTAGCCCGCCGCCGTCACCAGATACTCGCCGTTGTCGCTGAAGAACGGCGCGTTGGTCAGGGTGAAGATGTGGCCCGGCGCAATGCCCGCCGCCGTGGCGGTGGCCTGAATCTGCTGATGCTCAACCTGCCAGCGCTCCTGACGGATGCGGGCGTAGAACTCCGCATGGCCTGTCTCCACAAAGCGACCCGGCCAGTCGTACACGTCGATGCTGCCCGGTTTCGGTGACGCCGGGTTCTGCTGCGCCTGGAACAGCCACGCATTCGGCTTGCGGAAGTCGTAGTCGTCGAGGCTGTAAATCCCCGGCGTCACGCTATCCTCCAGCGCCCACTGGCTGATGCCCTCTTCGTCCGTACTGCCGCCGGACGGCGTCTGGTGGTAAGGAATGACCTCATAGCCGCTGAACGGCTGATGCTGCGTCGCGGCGTCGGTCAGCACCAGGGTGTGCTTGTCCGCCTCATGGCGGAAGTAGTACGCAATCCCCTCCAGCTCCATCAGGCGGCTGATGAAGTCCAGGCTCGACTCCTGATACTGCACGCAGTAGTCCCACACCCGGTAGCTGCCGGTGAGTTTGTCTTCGAGGTTAACCTGATGCTCACCCAGCAGGGTTTTGACAATCTGCGGTACCGTCTGGCCCTGGAAGATACGCAGGTTACGGTCGCGCTTCATCGGCCACAGGTCCGGCTCCACCGTCAGCTGGTACACCGCGTAGCGGGTGCCCGTCAGCTCAACGGCGCTCACCGCCACGCGCGTCACCTTGCCGTTGATAAAGCGGGGAGTAAGCAGGCTCTGCGTGGGGATGGTCACCGTGACCGGCTGACCGAGCAGCCTGCTGCGGTCAATGCGCGCATCCGTGCCGAGCAGGGTCAGCGTCAGCGCGAACGACTCGGACATCGCCTCGCGGCCGGAGAGTTTCCAGAAAAGCAGCCCCTCAACCGGGAGCTGGACGGTAATTCGGTTGAGCATAATCTTTATTCCACTATGGACGAATCTCAGTGCCAGAAGTTAACTCATCTCAGTATGCAAAGCGGAAACGCCGTTGATGTGATAATGAGTAGCTGTAAGATTGACTTCGCTTGCCACAAAATAAAACTACTTTTCCTGTAGTTTCATTGAGATAAACAGTTATAAGAAAGTGTCTTCGGGGGCTCTATCGAACAATTCACCAGCCATTTTGGCGATACGTTCATGTTGTACAAGATTGTTTTTCCACTCCTGCGGAATACCGGAATAACCATATAATGCTCCAGCTATTTGTCCCGCCGTCGCCGCAACGCTGTCAGCATCATCGGCAAGGTTGGCTGCCAGCAGAATGGCATCACGGAAATTATCCGTATTCCATACGGACCACATCGCGGCTTCAAGCGTATCGATAACATAACCACTTGAACGAATCTGATCGCGAGTTTTTTGCTTATATTCACCCGCGTTGATAATCATTACGCGTGGCTGAAGCGGCATAACGTGCGGAGAAAAAACAAAATCTTTATTGCTACCGTTAATCATATGCACAAGCAAATAACTTAAATACTGCGTGCTATTGATTGCTTCCGCGGCACCGTGTGTTGCGATACATTGTTTTTTAGCTTCATAAAACGCTTTGCTTAATGACTTTCTAAAAAAAATAGAGACAGGGGCTTGTCTGATAATGGAAGCATTGCCCGCAGTTTCTGGAGCAGTATTGCCGCTCCATCCTGGGCCAATTGTTAAATATTGCTCTAAAGCAAATCGCGTTGTATTACCTATATCAAAACAGACGCCATTTGAACTGTTATAACCATGCTGATACCATTCCAGAAGCTTATTCCTGAAACATATAGTATCAGCATCGCCTTTCTCAAGAAGCGTTTCCGCAAGACATAATGCCATGGATGTATCATCCGTCCATTCGCCTGCACGAAGTTGAAATGGCCCACCTCCTGTCATATCTTTGACGTATGCTCTGTCACGAGGCAAAAATTCGAGCGTCGTACCTACAGCATCTCCAACAGCAAGACCAATAAGCGTACCTACCGCACGATCCCGTGATTGCGCTAGTGAGATATTACATGGTGGTGGTAAATCCCATTGTTTTTGTACATCACTATTTGAGGATGACTCTAATGGCTTATTATCATACGTATACTGCATCCTTCGCTGGACTGAAGGTCTGCTAATGGGTAAGTATTTACGATATCTATCAACATATTTTAACAAGGCATTTAAATCAGCATGTAAGTCAATCACCTTTCACCCATAATAAAAAATATTATTCATATGAAATACTAAAATTCATCAGGGAATTTCTTCATGAGGTTTTGTTTCTTTTTATTATAGTTGGTATCGACCTCATGCGGCAGCCTAACCTTTAACCCTCGGCGGATTTGATCCACAATAAACCAGGCATCTGACAACCTTTCAAAAAACAACTCATCAGAATGATCAAACTCCTTCCCTGCATACATACCGAACGTCATATCCCATAATTTCGCTCTATCCTTTTCCTTGCCTTCGATTAAATCCCGTAGAAATAATAATTGTTGTACAATAGAGTCGTACATTTGCAAAAGCGGGGATTGGGGATCACGATTCTTGACGTCTGCATATCTTTTCTGTGCTAAAGTTAATGCTCTATCAACGTAACCAAACATTGTCATTTCATTCATTGCAGTAGATTCAGTTAACTAAAAATTCCATACCTGATCGCAAGTCATCATATGCCCTCGCTTACCCTTGGTAATTCTAACTATAAAAAATTATCCTCAGGTGCTCTATCGAATAGTTTACCCGCCATTGTGGCAATACGTTCGTGTTGTACGAGTTTATCTTTCCAGTCCTGCGGGATAGCGGAATAACCATACAACGCCCCCGCTATTTGTCCCGCCGTCGCCGCAACGCTGTCAGCATCATCGGCAAGGTTGGCTGCCAGCAGAATGGCATCACGGAAATTATCCGTATTCCATACGGACCACATCGCGGCCTCAAGCGTATCAATAACGTAACCACTTGAACGAATCTGGTCGCGAGTTTTTTGCTTATACTCACCCGCGTTTATGATCATTACACGCGCGCACAGTGGGAAAACATGAGGCGAAAAAGCTTCTTCTTTTTGATAACCGTTGATTAAATAGTGCAATACCAATCCGAGAAATTGGCATGCGTTAATTGATTCTACCGCGCCATGCGTGCTCGACTCTGAGCCTGTGATTCGAAGTAAATCGCACGCAGTGATTTTCGACAAAAGATAGACACCGGTGCTTGACGAATAACCCCAGCATTACCAGCAGTGTGTTTCTCTGTATTACCATACCAGGAAGGTCCGACACGCATATACTGTTCAAGCGCGAACCGCGTCGTATTGCCGATATCGAAGCACCGACCATTACTGCTATTCTCTCCGTCAAGATACCATTTCAGGATATATTTTCTAAGCACATCGGTGTGCATTCTGTTTTCTGAAAGATAAGTCTCTGCCAGACATAATGCCATGGACGTATCATCTGTCCATTCACCAGGTTTTAATTGAAAAGGCCCGCCACCAATCATATCTGCTACATGTTCACTGTCTCTTTTCTTAAACTCAAGAGTGGTGCCGACGGCGTCCCCAACAGCCAATCCCACAAACGCCCCAAGCGCTTTATCACGTGAAACATCTTCAGTCGTGACTAAAGGTAATGTTACATCCCATGGGAGAGATGAATTCGACGCATCTATACTATTGCTTCTTAATCCATTACGGACATCAATTGGCATATAACATTGATAACGATCGGCATAATGATTGATTACTGAGTCTTTACTGTGAAGATCTTGCATCACACACCCTTTAAATAGAGCAACAGGGGGGGTCATATGACAGACCATTATTCATCTTTTCTCTTACCAAAAAATCTTTGATTAATTTGAAGAAGGGAGATTGTAATCAAACACTGCGCATCACTTGCGATATCTTTTTTGCCTTTTTAAGTATTCTACGCCTTGCTCATGAGGAAGAATAATCTTAAATCCTTGTACCATTTGCGAAGCTATATACCTAGCATTGGACAATGCTGAGAAATTTCGTCATCAGTAGTATCAAACTCTTTGGACGCAAGCACTCCGAGATTCAATGTGTGTAATTTACTTTTATATTTTTCAACACCAATGAGAATAGATTTAATATAATCTTACTGATTCTTCTCCATAACATATAAAGAAATGTAGGATATTTCTCTAATCGACTATTAATTGCATCAATAGCATCATTGATATAATCCAGCGCGGTATAATTTTCTTTACTCATGATCCAACTTAAATATATCCTTTTCACTTGAAAGAATCTTTGAAAGCGTGCTCTGGCGTAACCACTGCCGCCGTGGTGGTGTGAATTTTCTGATGCCCGACTTACTTGCCTGCGCTCCTGACGGATATCGGCATAGCAATCCCTCCAGCGCCATCAGACGGCTGATGAAGTCCAGGCTCGACTCCTGATAGTGACGGTTTATGGTGGAGATGATATTGACAGGGCAGGGAAACCGACAAAGTCACCGATCATCTAAAAAAAGAAAAGCTACGCGTACGCATGAATTTGTCCTGAATATCGAGTCAAAGATTAGACATTTTCTATATGGAATGTTGACAGGATGATTTCGAGGCAGCGTTTATTCGCCTCGAAGTGGTAATCATGATAGTTACGGTGTCTGCCAATCAGTTCTGCATAGCACCAGACTTTGCCCACGCTAAAAATATAGCACTGGTAAACAGCGCGCATTTCTTCCTCTGCGCTGAACATTTCCCCCCGGCATGTCCACAGTGTTTTTCCGAGGGATGGATTAAACTCATTTGGAATAGTAGCAAGTGCTTCAGTCTTAAGCGTAACGGCAGGTTCTCGATCGTGAAACCGTTTAATCGAAACGCTAAAAACATCCTGCGCGGTAAACAACATCTCCTGCGAAAAAAAGCAAAGATTAATGACACCGTAGTTAATGCCATCAAACGAGTGCTCGACCACCAGGCGCGTTTCTGTAAGGGGATTCACCTGCCAGGATTCCGGTACTTTAAATCCACTGCTGTTTTTAGCACTGAGGTTCACGGTCTTAAGCAGTTCAGCCAGAACCAAGTTACTACGATGCAGTAAATCCCAGTTCACTACAGTAAAGTAAATATCATTCGCCAGCGCAGGGTAGTCGCGAGCGGCACAGGCCGCTTTAATCAGGAAATAATTTCCGCCTCCTTCTTGCGGATTGTAATCTTTCTGTACGGTATAACGTGAAATGACCTCGTCGCCGGACGAGTGCGTTTTGAGAGTTAGCACATCTGCAAAAAGGCCACTACCGGAAGGATGCGCAATCAAGCGCTGATTCAACACTTTTTCGCCCATCAGTTCCAGTTTATTAAACAGCCAATCAGAGGGATTCATCTCCCACTGACAGCGTTCATAAGCGGCCCAAACTTCCATATAGGGTTGCGCATCATCGGTGGCATAGCGACCCAAGTTAGTCAAGCCGACCTCAGGAAGGTGCTGCGGGGTCAGTTCAGCTGGCTTAACACGATTTGGCAAAATCACCCAGTACTGAAGCATTTTTTTATCAGCAGAGGTATACAGGCATTTCCAGTAGTTCGCCTTAATCTCTTCATTGCTTGCGGTTGAGACGATGGGAAAAGCATAATTATTACCAGTGTTCATAAAACCTCTTCAACTCAGACAGTGCTGCCAAACCAGATACCATAGAACATTAAGATACAGCCTAACGAGGCTAGACACTTTACTACCAGGCGTAATTTTGCCCCATACTTACCAGATAGTGATAATAATTTTGTATAGTTTGCTGCAGTGTTATAGCGCTTGTGGAATCGCATAATAATATCGAAAATATTATTCAACATCACGACAAAAAACTTCGACAGAAGCACTGCCATAAAGGAAGCTGGTATTATTACTGATAATGACCGTGCAGTTTCTCTGGTAAGCAACGGGATGAACTTAGAAAAGCCAACCAAAACAATGACCAATACAAATGCACCAATCAGTACTGAAATGAATTTTATTCCAAAGCCACGCCATTCTTCTTTTGTATACAGATCTTTTCCATTCCAGATATAGATCAAAGTGATTAAAATAAAAATCGTTAAGCCAGCCCATTTCATTATTTCATTGTCCTCTCACATCCCTTAATCGCCTATCAAAACAGTAACACACCCGGTAATAATTGTCCCATCCCCGCTTTCTGTCAGAACAGAGGTGACGGCTGGCTCATCCTCTTCGCCATACAAATAGTCAAAGAAATCCAGTATAGGCTTAAATGCCACTTTCAGACTTGCATCACCCTTAAGCCCTACAAGCCCTGCAGCCCCACCAGTCACCCTGACGTTAACGGAATAATCTTTAGTGTCCCAGAAAGCGCTTCCACCTCCCGCGAGACCAGCAGACCCAAAGCTACCGTCGATTTTTGCTTCTCCGGAAACGATGCCCAGAATATCAAGGTTACCCGAAACTTCGCCTTTCACTCCTTTCGCTTCCGCACCGGCGTCAGCAGTCAAACCATACTTCCCATCATTGCCGGTATAAACTTCTAATACGGCTTTAGCTTCTGCTGTACCAATAGTTACATCCCCTGATACTCCACCATATAACGTTCCTTCTTTACCCGCAGCAACCGAACCACCGTATTGCTCACCTGTCGCAACGGCATTCGCATTCAAGCCATAAATATCGTTGCCGCCACCATACAGAGACCCCGTCGCATTGGCGACGGCGAGTTTATTACGCATTTCTGCCCGTAGCAGATCCTTACTTTTCATATTCCCAATTGTAATATCCGCCAACGCAAAACCAGCTGAAGCGGTATCAAAATCACCGTTGAGGTTTTTATCTTCGAGGCTGGCGTACGCACCCAGAACACGAGCATCAAAATGTTCGCCGTGCATCATCCCATCTTCGCCGGCATTTTTCGCCAGCGTGCCCCCCCAATATTGAGGTGCTGCTGCTTTCGGTATGGCAGGTGCCGGTGAGCCGCTAACATCACACTTCGTCTTGTCTCCTTGACGTGCAAGTGGCATACCGTTAACGAAGACAGTACCGGAGCCCCCCACAATACTACCGCTGCCGTGCGTCGAGCAGGATAACGTATCACCCTTTCGAGCGGCGGGAAAACCACCGATGATGACGTCCGGGCTTCCCGACTGTATTGGCCCCGAATGTGCGCTGACATCTATGGTCGCTCTGGCGGCAGGCTGTCCCATGTTCAAAAATCCTTCTACATATTAGCTGTTAATTTTAACAACAGCGCCTTTAATATCTGTCAGGTTTGTACCATTGAGATGAAGAGTATCATTAGCTTTCATCTCGGCATTTATTCCGCCGCCTAACTTCGTCAACTCCGTCCCTTTGAAGGATGCCACAGTAATACTCTCAGCCTTGAGTGTCCCTTCGGAAACGATAATTTCAATTGTCGATGGCGTGATAAGAATGTAGTTATCATTCACCTTTAACTTAATCGAGGTTGTCGCTTCCAGCAGAGCATTTCCCTCTTTATCCATAGTCAATACGGTTTGGTTTTTACCTACATTGAATTTGTGCTGATTACCCGTGTTGCTGGTTGAATTCGCCCCCACGTTCACGTCCCGGTTACGCTTAACCGTTACGTGCTCATCCCGGCCGATAATTTTTTTACGGTCTACCCCTACGTCATGTGTCTCGCAGTTCTCGATCTCGGTGTCCATGTTTTTTTCAGCATGAACCCAGATCTGCTCTTGCCCAGCCTTATCCTCGAATCGTAGGGCATTGGCATTATCTTTGTGGCCATCCTTACTGCGGCTCATAAAACCCATCTGCGTCGCGGCAGCCGGCAGCGCCCACGGCGGCATGCTCGCGTCGTTGTACACGCGACCGGTAATGATCGGACGGTCCGGGTCGCCGTTGATAAAGTCCACCACCACCTCATCGCCGACGCGCGGGATCTGCACCCCGCCGTAGCCCTGGCCTGCCCAGGCGCTCGACACGCGCACCCAGCAGGAGCTGGTGTCATCGCCCTTCGCCAGACGGTCCCAGTGGAACTTCACCTTCACGCGGCCATATTTGTCCGTCCAGATACTCTCCCCCTGCGGCCCCACCACTTTCGCCGTCTGCGGGCCGTAGGTGCGCGGCCACGCCGTGCTCTGCGCCGGACGGTAGGACACCGACGCCGGAATGACGCTGAAATCGGTGCGGTGAATGGTCTCCCCCTCACCGCTCGCGTAGCGGTTCTCCTCGAAATGGTAGCCCGCCGCCGTCACCAGATACTCGCCGTTATCGCTGAAGAACGGCGCGTTGGTGAGGGTAAAAATGTG
This sequence comes from Enterobacter cloacae complex sp. IR5401, assembly GCF_049238425.1. Classification (NCBI taxonomy): domain Bacteria; kingdom Pseudomonadati; phylum Pseudomonadota; class Gammaproteobacteria; order Enterobacterales; family Enterobacteriaceae; genus Enterobacter; species Enterobacter cloacae complex sp. IR5401. The sequence goes on from NZ_JBMKHN010000007.1 coordinate 170,588, forward strand.
GCCCGGCGCAATGCCCGCCGCCGTGGCCGTCGCCTGAATCTGCTGATGCTCCACCTGCCAGCGCTCCTGACGGATGCGGGCGTAGAACTCCGCATGCCCTGTCTCCACAAAGCGACCCGGCCAGTCGTACACGTCGATGCTGCCCGGTTTCGGTGACGCCGGGTTCTGCTGGGCCTGGAACAGCCACGCGTTCGGCTTGCGGAAGTCATAGTCGTCGAGGCTGTAAATCCCCGGCGTCACGCTGTCCTCCAGCGCCCACTGGCTGATGCCCTCTTCGTCCGTACTGCCGCCGGACGGCGTCTGGTGGTAAGGAATGACCTCATAGCCGCTGAACGGCTGGTGCTGGGGGGCGGCGTCGGTGAGCACCAGGGTGTGTTTGTCGGCCTCGTGGCTGAAGTAGTACGCAATTCCCTCCAGCTCCATCAGGCGGCTGATGAAGTCCAGGCTCGACTCCTGATACTGCACGCAGTAGTCCCACACCCGGTAGCTGCCGGTGAGTTTGTCCTCAACGTTGACCTGATGCTCACCCAGCAGGGTTTTCACAATCTGCGGCACCGTCTGGCCCTGGAAGATACGCAGGTTGCGGTCGCGCTTCATCGGCCACAGGTCCGGCTCCACCGTCAACTGGTATACCGCGTAGCGGGTGCCCGTCAGCTCAACGGCGCTCACCGCTACCCGGGTAATCTTGCCGTTTATATAGCGGGGCGTCAGCAGGCTCTGCGTCGGGATGGTCACCGTGACCGGCTGGCCCAGCAGCTTAGTGCGGTCAATGCGCGCGTCCGTGCCGAGCACGGTCAGCGTCAGCGCGAACGACTCGGACATCGCCTCGCGGCCGGAGAGTTTCCAGAAAAGCAGCCCCTCAACCGGGAGCTGGACGGTAATTCGGTTGAGCATAATCTTTATTCCGTAATGGTTTATGCTGAGAATATTTTTGACACAAGGCTTTTTTAAACGTGAATGTTCTGGTTATTGGCCGTCTTACTCTTTAACCGGGGGCCTTTCCCCTTCATATTTATAAATCCACAGGGAATAGATTTTCAGAAACTCTGACAAAATGAATAAAAATCCATTTAGCCAGACATTCATCACGCCCGTGAAACTTAACACGAGGGGAAAAAGGGAAACTGAGTAGCGAAACCCAACCAGACGCAGTATTTCCTGGTAGAGTGCCAGTCTGCTCGCATATAAATTCCGGGCGAAGAAGCACCATGCTGAGGCAATAAAAGAGAGCAACAACAAAAAATCGAGAATAAAGAAAAGAATAACCAGAGCGCTATACCCACCAGCAGACAGCGTGTTCACAACCGTACTGAAGGCGTGTATATCGGAAATAAAAGGGATCTTGTCATGCCGCATGGACTGGGCACAATATAAGACAACGGCCAGGGCATCCATGCATCCCCAGAAAACGAAAACCTTATCTCTGGCGTTCATGACAGTTGAGCAATCACTTAACCGGCGCGGGTGGCCATTCGCCCCCCTTCTGGATGAGCTTCTCTTTTATTTCGTTTAATTTCTCGTATTGCTCACTGCCTCGCTCAAGTCCATTAAACGCGTCCGCGAGCGCATTGCTCATCGACCAGCCATTTTTGGCCTTAATTGACGGATCCGCTCCACGATCGAGAAGCAACAAGACATGATCGTAAGCCTGGTTATCCAGCGCATCAAACACCAGCGTTTTACCCAGTGAGTTGGTTGAGTTGACGTCAGCACCGCGATTGAGCATGGCTTCCAGCGTCTCTGTATTTTTCGCTTTTAGCGACTGGAAGATGATGGGTTCGTGGAAAACCTTATCTTTCACGTTGGGTGAGAGGCCACCGTCCAGCATCGCGTCGATCCAGTCCGCACTGTCTCCCTTTAGGGCAAATTCGGCAGGACTGCTTTTTCCCTGCGGTCGAGGCTGGAGCGGATCTGCGCCAGCCTTAACAAGCAACGTAATCACCTTTAAATGGGGCGATGTCTTTTTATCATTAATCGCGTTGCCGATGGCCCAAAAAAGCAGGGTCATATCCTGCTTTCCCGGTTTATTAAGATCGCTGTCTGGTGCAATCGTCTTCACCGCGTCGACATCGCCTTCTTCAATCGCTTTCGCCAGTTCAAGCTGCTGACCGCTGAAGTAGTCCTGTGGATTAAGGTCCATATCCTGCTTACACCCCTGAATCATGAATAAAAAACATAACGCGACAAAAGCCATCAACCCTTTTTTCACAATCGACTCCCGATTATCGAAATATCCTCATCCTTCTGTTGCTCTATGCAATCAATCGCCTGATTAATCCCGTGGCGGTCCAGCGCACTTCCGGTTCCACCGGGAAGGTCATGGGGTATTCCGGCAGCATTAGGGCTCAGCGCAGAGATTTCCTCTTTGAGGATCCACGAAGGGACATGCCCTTTCATCGTTTTCAGATCTTCCCAGGGGTTAACTTCCTGAATCTTCGTCAGCAGTTCACCTTCAACCCGATACGCCTGGATATTATCCGTACTGCCTAATATCTTACCGCCGTATTTTTCTACGGTTCCGGCATTGAGGCCGGCGGCGTTAAACGTCCACCCCGCTTTCCCGCTGCCCATAGAGGTTGCAGAGGCGAGACCACCGCCAAGGGAATGACCGGCAATATCAATATTCTGGCCTGACCTTGCCAGCTCCTTACCGATACTCACGGCCTTTTTATAATAATCTGAAGCCATACCCATGCCCTGTGAGAAGTTATTCGACCAGTCAGCCCCGTTTACCACCGGCGCCAGTTCCCCTTTGGTCAGTAGAGAGGAGACATTCTCAGACAGAGAGGCGAAGCCAGGCTCGCGCGATCCCCTGAATACCAGCGTGGGGTTCATATCTGCACCAAACACTTCCGGCTTCGGTTGATAGACGCGCGCCAGAAAATTGGGGGACGTATCATCGTCAAAGAGCATGGATTTGTTCAGCCCGAACTTTCCTAACAGCGCATCGTCATTACTGATATCCGTCCATCCCTCCGGCACGCCCGGTGTGGTTTCCAGCGGGTTCACGGTCTTATAAATATTTTCCGCAAGCTTCGCTTTTTCCACCGCGATATTATTCGCCGCCAGACGTTTCGCGGCGATCTGGGCATCCGGATAAAGGCTATTGCTCCCCTTCGCGATCAGATCTTTACGCGCCTGCCAGCGTTCTGCTTTGGTCATCTTCTGTAGCTGCCCGGCATAGGTTTTACCGTCCTTGCCCGGAGTAGGTTCATCCGGCACCTGTGCCGTTTTAGATTTCACCACCTGTTTTGGCAGTACCGTTGGCGCAGGGCGAGATCCGTACGTTCTAACCATGGTTTCGTAGCGGTCAACAATCGTACTCACCGGATACCAGCCCAGGCCGACCAGCGAGGCAGCCTGGAGTTGCCCTTTGGCGTTGATATAAAAAATTTCCGTTACTGATGACCAGTCACGAAAACTTTCGTCAATGGCAACCACTCTGCCCATCTCTAAATCCTGCGCGATCAGCGTACGGGTATCGCGCCCGGACTGATATGGATTCGCACCGGTGATCGTGCGCAGCAGATCGTAGCGCGTGAAGAGTGAGCGCAGCGAATGGTCGGGAACCGACATAATCCACTGTCCGGCAACGGACGGGCGGATTATTTTCGCAAACAGCGCTGGCGAGACGTTCTCGTGGAACAGATAGACAAACTTGATGTTATACATTCGCTCCGTCCTGTTACCCGCAGGCTTACGGATTCACCAGCCAGGTGCCTGGCTTCGCAATATCCAGCGTCTGGGTACGCGTTCTTCCATTGCCTTCCAGTTCAATGCGGGTCTCGCCCGCAGGCAATTTCAGCGATGCGTAACCGTTATTCCCCGGACGCAGCGCTTTAGACTCGCCGTTCACCTTCAGCGTCTCGCCATCAAGCATGCGGATGTAGACCAGCGCGACCGGGCTGGCGTCGACAGGCGGCGCACTCTGCTGCGCCGTAGCAGGTGGCGCTACCGGCTCGCTCACGTCTGCCGTTGCCGGTCTGGTTTCCGATTGGGATGAGGTCTCAGCCGGAGGGCTCACGGCAGGGGTTTGCGCCGTCTGCTCTGGCGTTTCCTGACTGCCGCCGCCGAACAGCATCGCACCGGCAACCACCCCAACCAGCACGCCCGCGGCCACCAGCCCCGAAAGCTTGTAACGTCGCCAGTCCAGCGCGGAAGCAGATGCCTCCTCTTCCACCGGCACCAGCATCGTGCCGGTCTTCTTCGCGGTCAGCACCTCGTCGATACCGGCGACGGGCATCTCGATCAGCGCCGCGAATTCCTCAATGGATTGCGGACGGTCTTCCATATGCAGCGCCAGCGCCTTGTCGATGGCCTGTAGCAGCGGGATGGAATAGCCCTGCGGCATCAGCTCCACCAGCGGTTTGCAGGTGTCCTGAATCGAGCGCACCACGCTGACCGGTGGCGGAGAGCCCACGATGAGGGTGCGCAACACGGCGCCGAGCGCGTAGATATCCGTCCACGGCCCCTGCTCGCTTTCATTGTCGTCGGTATACTGCTCGATAGGCGCGAAGCCCGGACGCAGCATGGTTTCCGTCTCATCCGAGAGATTACCGATGGTGCGGCGCGCCGATCCGAAATCGAGCAGCACCGGCAGGCCGTTATCCTGAATCTGAATGTTATCCAGCGAGATGTCGCGGTGTAGATAACCCTCGTCGTGGATCGTTTTGATGGCGCCGAAGAGCATTGGCAGCATGCGGCGGATCCACGCCTCGTTAATCAGCTCCGGTTTCTCTTCGCGCAGACGCGACAGCGTGGTACCGCTGTAAAACAGCGTCCCCATATAGGCCGTGTCGTTTTGCACCCAGAAACGCAGTACGTGCAGCAGGTTCGGGTGGTTAAAGCGCGCCAGCAGGCGGGCTTCCTGGATGAAGCTGTTCAGACCGGCAGAAAACGCTTTGCCGAAGCGCTCGCTGCGCAGCACCAGCGTCATATCCTCGCCGCGCACGGCGAGGGAGGAAGGCATAAATTCTTTGATAGCGATAGTGCGTTCGAGCTGGTGATCCCAGGCGCGATAGACGATGCCGAATCCGCCGCCGCCAATCACCTCTTTTATCTCAAACTCATTGAAACGGTACCCGACCGGGAGCGCGTTTGGGACAGTCCGATTGTTATCATTATCCGTCATCTTTTACAGTTCTCTTGATGATTATTACGCGGCAAACTGACAGTGGAACTCGCCCTGCTCGCAGGTGACATGCAGACGTCGGTACTGCTGGTCGCTGCGGCTGGCGGTAAGTAAAATCTGGCTCATCTGAGGCAGCAACGTATTGGTCAGAATCGCATCCACCATACGCCCGCCCGACTCAACCTCGGTACAGCGCTGAACAATCTGTTCGACCACGCTGTCGTCAAATTCAGAAATAATATTGTGATTCTCTTCCAGACGACGCTGAATGCGCCTGAGCTGAAGACGCACAATCTGCCCCAGCATCTCGTCGCTCAGCGGGTAATACGGCACCACCAGCAGGCGGCCCAGCAGCGCAGGCGGGAACACCTCCAGCAGCGGCTGGCGCAGGGCGCCGCTTAACGCGTCAGGCTCCGGCATCAGTTCCGGGTCGGCACACATGGCTGCGATCAGGTCGGTGCCGACGTTAGAGGTCAGAATAATAATGGTGTTACGGAAATCAATGTGACGCCCTTCGCCGTCCTCCATCCAGCCCTTGTCGAAGACCTGGAAGAAGATCTCGTGGACGTCCGGGTGCGCTTTCTCAATTTCGTCCAGCAGCACGACGCTGTATGGACGGCGGCGGACGGCCTCGGTTAATACCCCGCCTTCACCATACCCTACGTACCCCGGAGGCGCACCTTTTAAGGTGGAGACGGTGTGCGCTTCCTGGAACTCGCTCATGTTGATGGTGATGACGTTCTGCTCGCCGCCGTACAGGGATTCGGCGAGCGCCAGCGCGGTTTCGGTTTTACCGACGCCGGACGGACCGCACAGCATAAAGACGCCCACCGGCTTGTTCGGATCATCAAGCTTCGCCCGCGAGGTTTTCACGCGGCGGGCAATCAGATCCAGACCGTGACGCTGGCCAATAACACGCTGGTTCAGCGTGTCGGCAAGGTTCAGCACCGCGTCAATCTCATTTTTCACCATCCGGCCCAGCGGGATCCCGGTCCAGTCTGAGACCACCGCAGCCACCACGTTCTCATCCACCGCGGCAAACAGCAGCGGTTCGTCACCCTGTAAGATCTTCAGCGCCTGCTGCTGTTCTGCCAGCTGGCCGTGCAGCTCGGCGGTATCCTCATCTACCGCCGCAAACAGCGCGGCACGCAGACGGATAATCTCCTGCACCAGGCTGCGCTCTTCTTCCCAGCGTCGGGCCAGGGCTTCGCGTTTTGTCTCATACGCGTCGCGTTCGGCGCGTAATGCCGTGACGCGCTCGGCATCACCGGCCGCCACGCGCGCTTCGCGTTCTGCGATCTCAATTTCCACGTCAAGCGCAGCAAGGTGACGCAGACAGTCTTCCAGCTGAGCAGGCGGCGCGCTCTGGCTGACGGCCACGCGCGCGCAGGCGGTATCCAGCAGCGCCACCGCTTTATCCGGTAGCTGACGCGCAGGGATATAGCGATGCGACAGTTTCACCGCCGCGCTGACCGCTTCGTCGAGGAGTAAAACCTGATGATGGGTTTCCAGCGGCGACACGGTGCTACGCAGCATCAGTACGGCTTTCGCTTCATCCGGCTCGTGAACCTGTACGGTCTGGAAGCGGCGGGTCAGCGCAGGATCTTTCTCAATGTATTTTTTGTATTCCGCCCAGGTGGTCGCGCCGATGGTGCGCAGTTGCCCGCGCGCCAGGGCTGGCTTGAGCAGGTTAGCGGCATCGCCGGTGCCCTGCTGTCCGCCTGCGCCAATCAGGGTGTGGATCTCATCGATAAACAGAATAATTGGCGTGGCGCTGGACTGCACCTCGTTAATCAGCGCCTGGAGGCGCGCCTCAAATTCCCCTTTCATGCCCGCTCCGGCCTGAAGCATGCCGATATCCAGCAGCCACAGCTGAACGTTTTGCAGCGGCTCCGGCACGTCGCCGTCGGCGATACGCAGCGCCAGCCCTTCCACCACTGCGGTTTTCCCGACGCCGGCTTCCCCGGTCAGCAAGGGGTTGTTCTGTCGACGACGCATCAGGATATCGACCATCTGGCGGATCTCTTCATCGCGCCCCACCACCGGGTCAATCTTGCCTTCCCGGGCGCGCGCCGTCAGATCCTGACCATACTGCGCCAGCGTGCCCTGCGCAGCCGGTACTGCCCCGGCAGGCGCGTCCGCAGCGGCGGCGGCCTGCTGGCTCTCTTTGCTGCTGGCGCAAATGGCGTCGAACTGCTCGACCAGCACCTCAACGTTAAGACGGGTGAACTGCGCCGAAATACTTTTCAGCACGTTAGCCAGATTCCACGTTTTCAATATGCCGATCAGCAAATGGCCGCCGCGGATGCGGCTGACGCCAAATTTCAGCGAGCCGTAGACCCAGGCGCGCTCGACGGCGCTGTCGATATGCTCGGAAAGATCAGACACGGAACTCGCGCCACGCGGCAGGGCATCCAGCGCCGCCACGATATCGCGCGTCAGCTGCTGTTCATCAAGGGCGAAGTGACGGATGACCTGTTGCAGATCGCCATCCTGCTGCTGCATCAGCTGATGCAGCCAGTGCACCAGCTCAACGTACGGGTTGCCGCGCAGCTTACAGAAGGCAGTCGCGCTTTCCAGAGAGGTAAATAACAGCGTATCCAGTTTGCCGAAAAGCACGGCACGGCTAATTTCTGACATGTTAGTTTCCATTAACAATGATTCGGTATACGGAAGGATTATCGCTCTGCGCGATACACCAGATCGCCACGCGGAACAGGCTGAGGCTGAAGGCCGAGCCAGGTGTTGTACCCTAATCGCCCGGCGCTACCGAGCGTGGCGCCCTGCACCGCATCGGCGCGCAGGATCACCCGTGTTTCCCATTCAAATTCCACCCCGGCGTACTGTCGCACCCAGTCGCGCAGCTCGGTGACCCATCCTTCGCCCGGCAGAAAACGGTTGTAGTCGTCTGCGCTCAACGGGCCAATCTCGAGCCGGAATTTATGCTGCACGTCGCGTACCGCAATGCCGAGAAAAGCGGACTCTCCCATGCGCGGCAGGCGACGCCCCTCACCCAGCTGTGCCTGCTCCCGCGTTGAGAGCGGCATCCACTGCGGGACGTTGGCCACCAGCCTGACCGGCACGTTGAAATAGTTGCGCAGGATTTTCTCCAGCCCTTCCGGGTCCCGCCCGTGGCGGGTCAGGTGCCCGGCGTGAGTAAAGCGGGCATGCGCGCTCAGGCTGCCTTTCGACATCTGGGCAGGCTGCCCCATGCCAATCAGCGATGCCAGATACCCTTCGAAGCGCCTGTTGTCGTCGCGATCCAGTGAAACGGCAGGCTGCGCGTCCGCCCAGGCGCGGTAGAACAGCAGCGTCAGGCGGTGGTGAAAGAGGTCGGCAAACGCGCTGAGGCTGTGATCCTGATGATGATGAATACGCTCGCGGGCATACTCAGTCATGTGCACCGGCAGTGGGCCGTTAGGACCAAACAGGCCGAAGCTCAGAATGGAAACCTCATGCAGTCCGTTCTCTTCCCGCTGCCGGACCTCAGCAACCGTTGACGGCGCAAAGCCCATTGAAGGCTGCTGACCAATACGCAGCGGCTCAAATTTAGGCAGCGGCGCGCGTCCCAGCGGGTAACGCTCGCCGCCCTGGGCATCAATGCGTCTTAACAGCTGGAACAGATCGTAGCGCCACGGCGTCTCGCGCACTCCGCGCCAGAACGCATCGGGCAGCGGCGTCAGGCGATGCACGCGCAGCGTTGCAGGGGCAACTTCACTCATACCAGCGCCCTTTTACCCATACGCGGTGCCCAGTAGCCGATTTCGCCGCGCTGCTGGCTCTTGAGCGTGAACTCCGTAAAGCTGTTGATGGAGACCAGGCGGGCAAAAAGGCGTTCCAGCACGCTGCCGAAAAGCCACGGGCTGGCACCGGAAAAGGCACGTTCGTCCACCGTCAGGGTGATGCCGATCCCGCGGGCGAACACCACCGGCCCGGGTTCCGGCACGCGGCGGTGCACCGGCTCCAGCACGCAGTGACGAACGCCATCCACCTGACGGGCAACCGGCGTCTCGGCGAGGTTGGCGTACAGCCCTAACAGCTGACGCAGCGCGGCAGCGCCCTCTTCGTTTTCGCTGTCCATCAGGCTAAGGTAGTTCATTTGCAGCTGGCTGATGAGCCGCCAGGTGCTGAACCCTTCGGCCAGTGCCGGACGCGGCGGCGTCGGGCCTTTACGCAGGGTTAACGCCTTCACCGGCATGGAGTCGGCCATAATAAACTGCCCAAGCTCCTGCTGGAGCATCAGCGGCAGGTCACGGCTGGTGCACAGCACCTCGGCGGAAATGTAGCGCAAATTCTCCTGCCACGGCGCGTGCTGCGCATCCACCAGCGAGACGAAGACCTCCGAGCCGATATAGCCCGTGCGGGTGCCATAGCGCAGCGCGTGTTCGGAGAGAACGCGCTGCTCACGGCGCAGGGAAAAATAGGCGCCGTAGTTGCCCGCGTCTCCGCTCCAGGTACTCCAGAAAGGACGAAACGTCTGGTCGTCCCGCTGACCATCGGCGCTGGCATAAATTTTTTTCACGGCATAAATTTCATAATCTAGCGGGCGGATGTTATCCACCACCAGGTGGTATTCATGCTGGCTTTCGCTCAGCTTCTGCCGGGCCGCCACTTTCGGGAACAGGTTGATCACCGGCGTGCAGTGCAGCGCCAGGTGGCTGGCATCCACCACGCGCTCCAGCTGATCGTCGCTCTTGTCGAGCAGAATGAAGATATCAAACGCTTTTTCGTCTTCGCAGCGCTGGATCAACTTGCCCAGCCCGCTCAGGCTGATGAAACGAAAACGCGCCGGGAACGCGAAGTACTCCTGCAACAGGCGATAGCCGTCAAAGTTACGCAGATCGTCCGGGAGCAGGGCCTGGTCCGCATCAAAGCCTTCCTGACGCAGGGCGTCAGACGACAGCAGCTGGCGCTGGGGCTGCTTGCTGACCGTCTGGCAGACAATGCCCGCGTGGTGCTCCATCACCAGCTCCAGCAGCTTCAGCGCCTCGATGTCCGGGCCGCTTAAGAAGAACTCCAGGCGGTCAAAATTCAGGTGCCCGAGATGCTGCGGGCCATCGCAGGCAATGCGGACCCGTAAGGCGCTGCTGATCCCCCGCTGACTCAGGCCGAGCTGGGCCAGCGGCAGATCGGCGGGAACGCCGCCCAGCTCGATCCGCTCAATTTTTAACGGCAGCAGGTTCACCTCGTGCGCCGTGGTATAGCTGCACGTAACGCCGGTTTTTTTCAGCACCAGGCTGTCCATCATGGTACCGCGCGGCACAATAAAGCCTTTGCTCAGGTCGCCCCGGCTGCTGTCGGGCTGAATTTCAGCGATCGCCATCGACGGCGTAGACGCCAGATAATTTGGCGCAATCATCTCCAGCATACGCTGTGAAAAGCGCGGGAATTCGGCGTCCATTTTCATCTGCACGCGGGAGGTCAGGAAGGCGAAACCTTCCATCAGGCGCTCAATGTACGGGTCCGCCACTTCGATGCCGCGCATGCCGAGCCGCCCCGCCACTTTCGGGTAGCGTTCGGCAAACTCCGCGCCCATCTCGCGCAGATAGGCCAGTTCACGGTTGTAATATTCGAGCAGTTTGCTTTCCATCATTACCCCGCATCTTTCAGTTCAAAATGGCCGTTTTCCAGATCGACGTCGGTGCGAAAGAGAAACTCCAGCGGATACGGCACGCACCACAGGCGGCCTTTGATTTCGATAGACAGAACGTTGTGCAGATCTAACGAGGAGGTATCGGACACGCAGCGAACCTGAAGCCCCTGCGGCAGGATCCGCGGTTCAAAGTTAATAATCGCTTCGGTGAGCTTGCGCTGAATGTCGTGCCATTCGATATCAGACATTCTTTTCCCCGCCAGCGGCGCGACGCCGAAGTTAACGACGGAACGGCTCACCTGCGTCAGCCCGCTCAGATCGCTGGAGGCATCGTGGTTGATGGTATTAAACAACCACTGTAAATCCCGCAGGACGTTACGACGCAGCGCGGCGTGGGTAATCAGATTGCTGTTGGCGGACTCGCGTTTTTTTTCCGGATCGTTATCCGTCAGGCGATCCAGCAGTGAGGGCTGCATTTTGTCCCGCGCCCCCACTTTCTCCTGCCTGCTGCGGGCCTGCCAGCCGCTGCGCAGCAGATCGCCTTCGCCAGCGGGATTACTCATCCGCACCATCCGCAGCAAACGTCACCAGGCTCAGGGTAAGCAGCGGGCTTTCGCTTTGCTCGCTCAGCCAGGCTTTCTGTCCCATGCCTTCATACAGGGCGCCGTCATCGTCCAGCGGGAGCCATTCGGTGGTGCGCCCCAGCTTAACGCTGTCTGGCGCCCCGTCAGCAAACGGATAACGCGCCGGGATCTGACACACCTGCTCGGTGCCGTCCGTGAGGCGGACCAGCGCATGACGCCACACCAGATCGGTCACGCTGGCCGGAGCCTGAAAACGGATCGCATCGATGGCGCAGAACGGCACCCAGAAATAGCGGCCATTGACCAGGGTTTCACACACCGGCCCCAGACGGGCATCGCCGTCCATCAGCCATTCAAAGGTGTGGCTCTCTTCATTCTCCAGCGTGACCTGCCCGCGGCTTGCCGGGGCCTGTTCGAGTGCCTCCAGGCGCAGCGTTTGCGCTTGCCCGGCGCGTTCGGTCAGCGCCTGGGCTAACGTCGACAGCCACGGCCACTGCGCCTCGGGCATTGCCGGTCGCGCCTCTCCCGCGAATACGCGCGCCCGCTGCTGTTCACCCTGAATGGCCTGCTCCAGCAGCGTTACGGTCGGTTTTGCCTGCGGCTTCAGCGCCAGCCAGCTTTTCAGCTGGGTCAGGGCGCGCGCCCAGTTGCCGCTGAGGATCAGAAACTGCACAAACGCGGCGCGCAGATCGGCATCCGCCGGACGGGCTTTGATATCGGCTTCCAGGCGAAGCAGCGCGTCGCTAATCGACTCGCCCGCCAGACGTTGATAAAGCGTATTCATAGCCCCTCCTTAATTCGCCGCGCGCCAGGCGCCCACTGCCGGATCGCGCAACTGCGGGCGCAGCGTGTCAATCAGAACAACGTTCAGCTCCGCGCCCGGTGCAACCCATGCGCTCCAGATCTTCTTCACCTCTGCGATACGCGCCTGGAGTCTGGCGTCGTCGCTGGCGATCTCACGGGTGATTTCCACCGCCACCGTGCCGTTGCTCTTCCAGCCGTTCAGAGTGCTGTCGTACGGCAGGATCATCCAGCTCTGGTCGCTGTTCGGGGTGCTGAAGACCATGCGCTCTTTGTTGACGGAGGTGATCAGCGCCTTTTCAGGATCGACCGCGTTGTTCAGTCCCATCACCGGGAAGCCATGAATGTAGGTGACCGGAATCGCTTTCTGCGCCCCGTTACGATTTTGCGTCACCACGGTGTGGCCGCTGAGCCAGCTACCGTTGCCGCAGCGGGTGGTGTCGGAATCCGGAATAAACAGCGCCGGCGCGGAGGAACCGCCCTCCCAGAAGGTGCGCAGGTGGCAACCGTCCTGAAGGGTGAACTCCTGCCATGGCGTACGATCTGCCGCCACGGTGTGCGTCTCCGGATTCTGGTCAGGCGGCAGCAGCGCGCCTGAGGTGGTGGTCGTTGCCGCCGTCGTTTCCTGCTGTTTCACCACCAGCGCCCAGTCCTGTGCTTTAGCCGCTGTGCCCCGGGCAAGCGTCGTGCCTTCCGGATCGTTAAGCGTCCAGTTCAGGGTATTCAGCTTGCTGCACTGGTGCTCCAGCAGCGAGCCAAGGCGCGGCACGAAGTTTTCCAGCACCGAAACCTCTTTCTTGCCGTTCGCCACGATACGCAGCGCCACGTCCGCCTTACACCAGCTTTGCGGCGTATTGTCTTTAATGTTGTCGATCCAGATATCCAGCTTCTGCGCAGGAGACTGCACGATGCGGAAGTTTTCAGCCTGTGCGGTGGTCGCCACCGTCAGAAGAGCCAAACCCGATAGCCAAAGTTTCATATCAATCCTTGTGTGTCTAATCAGTTCCGCAGGGAAGAAATTGTGCTGCGTCAGAGAGCGTATGCAGCAAAGTGGTGTCCTGAGGGTTGCCCATCCACACCGCCACGGCGGTATAGTTATCCTGAGCATTGCCCTCCTGTTCGGCATTCTTTTGAATGATTTGGTTCATTAAGGTCAGCCACTCCTGTGGCGTATTAACCATGTGCAGCGACTGCTTCATCTGCTCTTCGCTGACGCCGTGCCAGAAACCATCGGTGCAGAGCAGGAAGGCATCACCGTCCTCAACCTGCACGACATCGCTGTAGCTCGCTTCCGGTCCGCCATTCTCAATACCCAGCGCCAGATACAGCAGGTTGCTGTTGAGATCGTCGGTCTGATGCCCGGCATCTTTCATCTGCTGGACGAGGCTGTGATCGGTGGTGACATGCCACAGCCAGCCGCGGCGAAACAGGTACAGGCGGCTGTCTCCGGCGTGCGCCCAGTAAGCCAGACGGTAATCCCTGTCGATAAACAGGCTGACCAGCGTGGTGCCCATCCGGCGATAGTCCTGCACGGCCTGTTGTTCGCTGAGGATGGTGCGGTTCGCCGTTTGGACGTAGTCACGAATATGCTGCGCATTCAGGTGCTTGTCGCCGTCAAAGCGGGAAATAATGCTGTTGCGGGCCAGCTCAGCGGCCACCTCGCCGCCCGGCAGGCCCGCGATGCCGTCACAGACGACAAAGCAGGCTGAACGTTCCCCGATGGTTTCTCCCGTCTGATCCTGGTTGCTGGCGCGCGTCCCCTGGCGGGAGAGAGAAGCCGTTGCGATATTCATTTTTCTTCCGATCCGCTTTGTGAGTCTTTGTACTGATTGACCTCCATGTCATAGGCATGGAGGAAGGCTTCGCCAAACAGGGTATGGAAGTCGTCCTCGATCTCGCCCGCCGTCTCGCCATAGCTGCGAACGAAATAATCCCACAGCGCGGCTTTACGGCTGCCCGGCAGCGCCAGGCGTGACGTCATCCCGTTCTGCTTCGCCTGCTCTTCCAGCTGTTCCGGATTAAAGGATTGCAGCATGGCGGCGATAATGGCGCGGATACCGGAGATCATCCCCAGCTGGTGCGCCTGGAGATCGATTAGCGCATCACGCACCGATTTGGTCGGCGGCATAAAGCCCGGCATCGGCGTGCCGAACATCTGGATCAGCACCGTTTTCCCGGTCGGCAACAGTTTGAACGGGTTGTTCGCATCGTCGAGCACCATGGTCATATCGGCTTTCACCCCACGCTTGAGGATGGAGCGCGAGGAGAGCAGCGCCACGGTCCCCTGCGAGAACATGCCCAGGATCTGCCCCAGCTGACGCATATTTTCCCGGTCGAATTGCGGTACCGGCTGCATTTCGCTCAGGCCCATGCCCTCCAGCAGCGCCTCCAGCAGTTCGCCCTGAAGCACCTCGCCCCGCTCGCCGGTCTGCGCGGAGGCAGCAGGCGAAGCAGCGTTTTTAACCGGGTCGATACGCAGGCGGCCTTTAGGCGCCTGCGCGTTGCTGCGCGCCACGGCCTGCGGCGTTGGCATGGTGAAGCCAGCGTAATCGGGACGCGCGGGCTCTTCTTCCGCGCGCGGCACATCCTGTGGTTCAGTCGGTTCCGGATCGAACAGCGGTGAGCTGGCCAGCGCATCCTCTTCCTGTGCGGCTTGCGGTTCAGGCTTTGGCTCCGGCTTATCGGCCACGATTTCATCCGGATGGGTTAACGGCGCGCCACCCATCAGGCCGAGGGGGTCATCGTGACGCGCGGCAGGTGCGCTCGCCGACCCGCCAAACAGGGCTAACGGATCAAGTTCGTCCGACGCCTCTTCCTTTGGCTGGGCAGGTTTGCTTTCGTCCGGCTGTACCAGCGTTGAAGGGGTGACATCGTCAAAGATGCTCTCTTTTTTAAACAACGCTTCATCGCTGAACAGCGTGTCCGGGTCAACGTTTTTACGTTCAAGCGACGGTTCGGCGTCGTTAAACATTGCCAGCGGATCTTCGGCATTCCGCTCCGGGGCCGCAGGCTGAGAGAACGGATCGTGGGATGCCGCGGGCTGTGGTTTTGCCCGGTTGCTGGAGATGCTGTCGGAGATGGAAAACTCCTGCATCAGGCTGTCCCAGATTTCCGACGGCACGGCCGTAGGTTCAGCTTTTCCGCGAGGCGCGGCGCTGGCCGGTTTCGGTTGTGGCGCCGGAGCAGGTGTCGCCGCTGGGCGCGCCTGCTGCATGCTGGCCGCCATGCGGCTTACGGGCTGGGTGTCATGAATGAGTTCGCTGACTTCAATGCGATAATCATCAATACCGAGAATATCCCCGTCCTGAAGCTCAACCTGACGCCCACGCTCCAGCGGGATATCATTCAGTACCACGCGGGTAACGCTGCCGCGGTTCGTGACGCGGCATTCGCCACTGGCGTCGACGTGAACGATGGCCTGCAAACGCGAGATGGTGCGGTCATTGTCCGGCAGCACCAGATTGTTATCCGTACCGCGCCCAATGGTGCCGCCCGGGGCATAAAAATCACAGCTGCTTTGCGGCGGCTGATGACCGGGTTTCGTAGAAATAATCGTGAATCGCATGGCGTATTCCTGCTGGTATGATTAGCGCTCAAACGCTGCCGCTCTCGGGGGTGAAAACGGCGGGGTTTGGGGATTAAGGGCTGATTAAAGCTATTTGACTACATTCAGGAAAATAATGCCGATAAGCAGCCATAGCGTAAAAAGTAAGGCCTGAACTTTATAGCGTCGATGCAGTTTTAATATCCAGCCGATTCTCTCTTCCGGTAATGCCTGAACGAATTTATAGGCATCGTCCTGAACATTTCTGTCTTTGGTAAATTTCATCTTCACGCCTTTGCGAAGACGAACAAACCAGATTATTTTATGATAATTCGCCAGTGAACCAAAAAACGATGCATAATTTGTTATCAGGTCGATATCATAGCCTTTTTGGCGATATTCAGAGAGGAGCCACTTATAATCTGACTCGTTTTTTTTAAAAAGCCGAGAACTGTAAACATCCATGATTACAACGTTAATAAATAAAAGCACAAGAAACAATAACGTTATATTTGCCAGGCATAAAGATGACATGCTTTTAGGGTCCTGTAGCAATCAATAAGAACAATAGAAGCATCAAAAAGACAACAAAAAGTGTCATCCTGTAAAACATTTTTATCCATGAGAAATCGTATATCGATGATACTAATGCCTCTGCCTCCGGAGGGAGATTTTTTTTGCTATTTTGCTTTGTGGCTTTTCCAGCCAATATCCTTTTCATAAGGAACACACGATGCGCAAATCCGGGAAGACCAAGTTGTTCATAAAAAAGATAATCGTTTACATCTAAATATTGCTTATCGCTCAAAATATGAAATGATTTTGATAGCTCCAGGGAATATTTACGATAAAAATAAAAATAAAAACACAAAGAAGCAAACAGTCCTAAAAAAACCAATAAAAGCAATATTAAACGCAAATCTCCATTCATTTATTCGTCCCCAGAAAAAATCAAGTTACTAATCCCTTCACCCAATTCAGCCCCTCCTTTAGTACCCATCCAGGCTCCCGCAGAAGTAGCGCCTAGTCCTACAACAATTCCACACACAAGGGCACCAGTACCCATCGTAGGTATTCCCATTGCACCGCAAAGAGCGCCAGTACCTAAAGACGCAGCCCAGGCTCCTCCCGCAGCACCAAGCGTACCTCCACCAAACTTACTATATTCAGTAACAGCAACTTTTCCACATTCATCTTCACGATCGACAGTACAGGCTTTATAAACATCATTAGAAGTATTCAAAAAAGAGAAACCTAGTGAGATCCAGCCCCCTGCTTTCATAATACTAGCCGCGCGAGAAGAGCGTACAATATAATCTGAATATCCAGGGATCGCGCCGACACCAACCGTACTCCATTCATGGACGATAGAGCGGCTTGATAAGTTCAATGCTTTTTTAATATTTTCGTAGGTTTGAATCTTAAGTGTTAGCTTGCTTAGGTTATTTAATAAAGGTTTTAGCTGAGAGAATAACACCCTTCTTTCCATATAAAACTGCCGACCAATTAAAGAACCTTGGGATATAAACTGATTCTGATAAGTCCTCTCAATTTTAATGAGTATATTTTCAATTTGCCTGAAATATTTCTCACCTAAATCACCAGCATTCCCAGCTAGTTTATCACCTAAGGAAGTCAATGCGGAAATATTGTCATAATTAGCGTGGAGATACTCTGCAACCGATGCGTTTAATGATGCCAGCGCATGGTTAATTTTCTGTTTTGCCCTGGAAAGAATACTCAGTTGCGATGACTGATTCGTGTTGTCTGGGTCAGCCACGATGAGTAACTGCCCTGGTTTCAACCAAGGTGTGTCATTGTTTATTTGCATAAAGTATCTAGCGGCTTCGCTATTGACATTATTAAACAATAATCGTGCTTGATAATCTAAAGTTCCAGGATGTTGGACCACACAGTAGCCCGGGCTAACGGTTGAACGATGTGTCATATTTAAACCCTTTAATCAACACACATAGTTGTCCAGAGTTTGCAGTGGTGAATTGTTTAATTATTTTATAATTAAATAAACATTCAAACGCCGATGCACTCTCGAAAACACCGAGGTTTGAAAATTATATCATTCACTTGCCGTTAAAAGTAACTCGCAACTTATACCTTTCTTTAATATTAACCGTGCAGCATATCGAATAGCAGTTTTTTCATTGACAATCTTCAATACTACATCATACTCACTTTTGCGCCAGTCAACCTCATTCAGACGAATACACTCCTCTGTAATCAAGATATGCATTGCTGGAAGTTGGTCATGAGAATTAATAGTTTTCCATTGATTACCAACGCGTTTCATTACAGATGGTGCGTAAACTGATACAGGCCCAGTAAAATTTGAATCCAGCCTGATATCAAAACAAGGGATTTTGTTTTTTTAACGTAAGAGAAAGTTTCTTATACTGTGCAGGTGGTGAAATGCAAGCACTACAGGCTAATGCGATTGATATTACGTTTAACTTTCTAATCATCATTCACCTACAACATATTTGGAATCAATCATCATGACCGGGGAGGTTCCCCGGTCATGGATGAACAATTACGCTTCTTTGTTCTCTTTGATGTTCCAGCCAGCGCTGCTTTCAGCACCTTTACCACCGGCAGTGGTCTGCTCCCAGTACTGCTGTTTCACTTTCGCAGCCTGGAATGCATAGGTCACGCCAACGGTATCGCCGTTGTCGGCACCGGTGTACTGAACAGAAGTCACGAGAACGTCTTCCAGGGTGATGCGAGTGTATTCAACCTGCTGACCACCCGCTTTGCAGACGGACAGTTCAACTTTGGTCAGGTGTTTACCGCTTGCGCAGTGTTTCAGGATTGCTGTAGTGGATTTGTCGATCAGAGCGTTAACGTGCAGATCGTTAAAGTTCACTTTACCGGCACCGCCGCCACCGCCAACGCTCATATTACCTGGCTGGGACGCGCCCCAGGAGAAGGAGGTAATGTCAGTCCAGCCGGTGTGGTTAGAATCTTTAGATTCGCCCGTAACACCCTCGACCTTCAGAAACATATCAATAGCCATAATATCTACTCTTCGTGGATGAACAATATTGCTTTCGAAAAAGCCCTTATATGGCAAACAGGAAAGCATGGGGCTGAATAAAACCGTCCATATTTTACCTCTGCCTCATATCAAACGACCCGTGTCATTTGACAGTCTTACATTCCCCCTGAATGAACGGAAAGAATGTGAAGTCTTTTACTACTGCGGATTATCCTGAATCCAGGTACGATCAGGATCGCCAATGATGAGCTGCGGAACCAGTTTATTCAGTTCGTCGCTATGATAAAGACGTAGACAATTTAAGGTTACGCCTTTTACATCAGGTTTGCGCTCCGAGTGGAAACCATTAATTTGGTTTTTATACTTTCCAATAATGGCGTTAACTTTGTCAGTACCGTTTTCAGCATCAAACGGTATCCATTCAATAAATGCACTCGCACTGCGGGCCGCATCAGCAGAAAATTGACTGCCTTTATCTGCTACCTGCGCAAGGCAGCGCGCCAGGACAAAATCTTTAACCACCTGCCGGTATGTTTGCTGCTGATAAAAATCAACGTAAGGGTTGTCACCGCGAGCAGAAAAAGATAAGCAAGTGAGCAAAAGAAATACGGTCTTTAAACACCTGAATATAATTATTTTAATTCCCAAAACCAGATTTCCTGACAGTACGGAAAGCAATCGGAGTTACATATAAAAGAATTATTACTCAGAGGCTCGATAAGGTCGATATGACCACCGCCATATCCATCAATTTTATTGAAGAAAACAACACCTTTTCGGCCCAACATTGAGCGTGCACCAGCCTCGCGGTCTTTAAAGCTTTCTGCCTTGCCAAACACATGGGATTTATAAAGCTGATCGGCAAGTAATTTTGCGCCAGGCTCGATTGTTTTTCCCTTATAGGGACCGGTCTTTATGGGTAAACGCCCTGTAAATTCAACATTGCATTTTAACAATGCCAGGCTCATTCTTACCGCACAGGTATTTTCGTATGCCGGTTGTTGCTTGATAATCGTCGAATAATCGTAGCCAATTTCTGAAAAAACCTGTTCACCCGAGGCAAAACCCGCGCGTGTGTGATTTGAAGAGTAATGCTGACGTTTAAGTTGTTCGTATAATGGTCTCATTTGTCACTCTCCTTTTTTGCACGGGCGTAATTCTTTCATGCCGTCAATGATGATTTTTGAAGCGCGCTCCTCGCCTTGCTGTTTCGATAAGTTCGCAAAACGAGAATAGAGAAACTCATGTATTGTATTTGGCAAAAAAGGCCTGCCCTTGCACCATGCAGTGCCCTCAGACGCGTCGACTACGCCGAGAAGATACATATTTGCCTTAATGCGTTCACGTTCATTCGTTTTCGACAGCCAGGCTTTAGCAAAACGCTCTGCACTCAGATTTAAATCGTACCCTGTTAACAGCGTCGGATCGCGTTGGAAGTTTGATGTGTCATCCTGAGGCAATGCTTCCGCTTGAGGGTATTTATAATTTCCGGCGTCCGCGCTTGCCAGAGTAGAAACTGCCAGCAAACTGGTTGCGATCAAAAGTATATATTTCACCGTATATCCTTATTCACTGACAGAAATAAGTTAAGCTTTTACGCACAAATGGCCGGCCCCTGCGGGCCGGCAATTATTATCACGCGTCTTTCGTCTTCAGCGACGGCAGTTTAGAAACCAGGCGCAGGGAAACGGTCAGACCTTCCAGCTGGTAGTGTGGACGCAGGAAGAACTTCGCGGCGTAGTAGCCCGGGTTGTCTTCAATTTCCTGCACCTGCACTTCCGCCGCCGCCAGCGGTTTGCGGGACTTGGTTTCCTGGGAGGAGTTCGCCGGGTCACCGTCGACGTAGTTCATCACCCAGTCGTTCAGCCAGCGTTCCATCTCTTCGCGCTCGCGGAAGGAGCCGATTTTGTCGCGCACGATGCACTTCAGGTAGTGAGCAAAACGACAGCAGGCGAACAGGTAAGGCAGACGGGAGGCCAGGCGCGCGTTAGCGGTGGCATCCGGGTCGTGGTACTCGGCCGGTTTTTGCAGGGACTGCGCGCCGATGAAGGCGGCGAAGTCGGAGTTTTTGCGGTGAACCAGCGGCATAAAGCCGTTTTTCGCCAGTTCCGCTTCACGGCGATCGCTGATGGCGATCTCGGTCGGGCACTTCATGTCCACGCCGCCGTCATCGCTCGGGAAGGTGTGGCACGGCAGGTTTTCCACCGCCCCGCCGGATTCGACGCCGCGAATCGAGGTGCACCAGCCGTACTCTTTAAAGGAGCGGTTGATGTTGGCCGCCATCGCATAGGCCGCGTTCGCCCAGGAGTAGCTGTTGTGGTTCGCGCCGTCGGTCTGCTCTTCAAAATCAAAGCTGTCGACCGGGTTGGTGCGAATGCCGTACGGCAGGCGCGACAGGAAGCGCGGCATCACCAGGCCCAGATAGCGGGCATCTTCCGATTCACGCAGTGAACGCCAGGCGGCGTATTCGGTGTTCTGGAAGATTTTGGTCAGATCGCGCGGGTTAGCCAGTTCCTGCCAGGACTCCATCTGCATCACGCCCGGTGCGGTACCGGTGATGAACGGACAGTGGGCCGCGGAGCCAATGCGCGCCATCTCGCCCAGCAGCTCAACGTCCTGCGGGCTGTGGTCGAAGTAGTAGTCGCCCACGATGCAGCCAAACGGCTCGCCACCGAATTGGCCGTACTCCTGCTCGTAGATTTTTTTGAAGATCGGGCTCTGGTCCCAGCCCACGCCCTTGTAGCGCTTCAGGGTGCGGCCCAGCTCCTGCTTGGAGATGCTCATGAAGCGGATCTTCAGCATCTCGTCGGTTTCGGTATTGTTCACCAGGTAGCTCAGGCCGCGCCAGGCGCTTTCCAGCTTCTGGAACTCCTCGTGGTGAATGATCTGGTTCACCTGCTGCGAAAGCTGCTCGTCAATACCGGCAATCAGGTTCTGAATGGTGCGGTAGGTATCGTTTGAGAAGGTCACGGTGTTTTCCAGCGCCTGCTGCGCCAGGGTTTTAACCGCGCTTTCTACGGCAGAGCGCGCCTGATCGGTTTTAGGACGGAACTCTTTATTCAGCAGCGCGCTGAACTCGTCCTGGCTGAATGCCTGGCCCGCCTGCTGATCGTGTTGTTGAGTCTGGTTGCTCATCGATTATTCCTCGCTACCTTTCGCACTTTCGTCATTTTTCGGCAACTGGCTCAGGGATTTGAGCAGCGTCGGATCCTGAAGGATTTTTGCAATAAGCTCTTCCGCGCCGTTTTTGCCGTCCATGTAGGTCAGCAGGTTAGAGAGCTGGGTGCGGGCTTCCAGCAGCTTGTTCAGCGGCTCTACTTTACGGGCCACCGCGTCCGGCAGGAAGTCGTCCATGCTGTCAAAGGTCAGATCGACGTTGAGCTTACCTTCGCCGGTCAGGGTGTTATCCACCTGGAACGCCACGCGCGGCTTCAGCGCCTTCATGCGTTCGTCGAAGTTGTCGATGTCGATTTCCAGGAATTTACGCTCGTCGACGGCTGGCAGGTTTTCCACCGGCTTGCCAACCAGATCGGCCATAACGCCCATCACAAACGGCAGCTGAATTTTGCGTTCTGCACCGTAGATCTCTACGTCGTATTCGATCTGCACGCGGGGAGCACGGTTGCGTGCGATGAATTTCTGTCCACTGTTACTCATTGCCATGATGTTCTCCATCAAAGATGCGCGGTGAAGGTGAAACGGCAGACTCCATGCCTGTCGTCATAATGCCAGGACGCGTCATTCGCGGCGTCCAAAGATGTTTTCCAGTTGGTTAACGCCGTCTGGCGCCAGGTCGCGAATAATGTCCATAAAGTTGAGTTCAGACAGCCGCTGCACCCGTTCAATCATCAGCGGTGCGGGATGGCTGGGTTCGTACTGCGCAAAGTACTGTTTCGCTTTTTCCAGCATTAGCTGCGCGTCGGCGCGGCTGGTCACCTGCACGCTGCGCCAGTCGGTGACCGGCTGAACGGGCTGCGCTGCCGCAGGCTGCGGCTCAGCGTGCTGTTCAGCCTGCGCGTCACGGTTCGGCAGCAGCTTACTGATGTCGGTCACCTGACACGCGCTGGCGACCAGCCCGACGGTTTTCAGCAGCTGTTCCATCTCCGGTACGCCACTTTCCCCGAGATAGCCGGTAAGCAGTTCGCGGATGGCCAGCAGGCGTTCGTTGATCACGATTACCGCTTCGGTGCCGGGCTGATCGCCCCGGGCCAGCTCATCGATCAGTCGTGGACGCCCGCCCGGATAATCCGGACACTCGGTTTTACTGCCGTCAAGCAGCGCCTGGGCGTCACGGAGCGAAATCTCATCGCCGTTTGAGCGGAGCAGTGAGGCGTTACGTACCGCGACCGTCAGGTCAGATTTATCACTCAGCCCGGCGAGGGCGTTGATGCGGTAGAACGGATCGGTTTCGCCATACTCTTCCAGCAGCGGGTAAAGCTGCTCCCAGTAACGGGACAGGGCTTCCTGCACCAGCAGTAGCCCGTCGGCGTAACCTGCCAGCCCGCGACGACGTGTCCAGGCATGGGTTAACGCCAGCATGACGCGAAGATCTTTGGTGCGTCCCAGTAGGCTGGTGGCGAGTTTTTCCACCGTGTTCCAGTCGGCAGGCTCTGCCGGAATGATGGTGTCGCCAAACTGCTGCTCGGCTTTGCCCTGACTGGCCTGCCCCATGGCCTGGAAATCAGCGTCGTACTCCAGGTTTTCACCGCAGGGGTTGTCGGGGCTTATCGGCGCGAGAAATTCATCGATATTCATAAGATCCCTGCTTATTCAAACATAGGCGGGTAAAGACCGTGGCGGCCCGGACGGGCGCCGCCTGCCGGATCGAACAGCAGCGTAAAGAGCTGCCCGGTGAAGTTTCCGCTGTGGACGTGGGTGTACAGCGGATAGCCGTCGCAGCGGTTTGTCCACCAGTAGCTGGTCTGGCGCAGCGGATCAAAACACTCCGCCGCCTGCGGCCAGCCCAGCGTGCTCTGACCCTCGTCGTCATAGCCAATCACGTCGAGAATGTCGGAGCGCTTTTGCGGCTCAACCGGCTGGGGCGCCGGGATGGTCATCAGCATTTCATCCAGCTGGGAGGCAGAATAGCTGTTACGCACCGCGTGCAGCCCCAGACGACCAAGCTGCTGGTACCAGCTCTCAGCCTGCCCGAGCAGGCGGGATGACCACTCGGCGGGAGTGAAACTCAGTTGCAGGCATACCGGATAGTGGCGGCCTACGCTGTCACGGCCCGGCAGCAGGCAGCCCATCTGAATCATCTGGCTACCGAGCATCGGCGGGACGACAAAGTTCCACACCGGGGCTTTAGAAAACGGGCGCTCGCCGCTGCGCTGCTCTTCCTGTTGCCAGGCCAGCAGGCCGACCTGGAACCAGTGCGACCACTGGCGTTGCAGGGTATCCGGAAAGCGACGCTGCAAAAAATCTCCGGCGCTGGGTAATTTGCCATACCAGCTATATCGGTTCATCGCAGGGGTATTCGTCATACGGCTGTCCTTGCGGTTATGGGCATGAGAAACGGGGAAGCTGGAACGGATTGCGGATGCTGTTCGGGGCAAACTCCAGCGTGACCTGATGTCCGTCGACGTTGAACGTGGCCTGACGGCTCAGGCTACCCGCGCCAGGGCTGGTGCGCGCCTTGTCGAAAAAGCGGTTGAGCGCCCAGGAACCGTTGGTCACCAGCGTTGCGGTGCTGCCATTGGCCAGACCGAGCTGCATACGCACCTGGTTCGTCCCGCCCGGCCCCGGCCAGGTCATGATCTGCACCGCCTGCGGACCGTGGCTGTAGCGCAGCAGTTGGCCGTCCACGTCCAGCGTCAGGTTCAGAATGGTGTTGTCCATCCGCACGGTGCGCACCGTGACCTTAAAGGATGGCGTGGTCGCGCCATTGGCGAAAAAGGCATCGCGGACAGACTGCGCCTGCTGGAACGGACGCAGCAGCCCTTCACTGCCCGGCAGCGTTTTACCGTCGATGCCCGGCATAAAGCGCCAGTTCGCCTGGGTGGTGTCCACCTTGTTGGTCAGGTTGTCGCGGAAAAAGGTGTCCATCAGTCCGGTGCCCGGCGCGAACATGCGGGCGAGATCGTCCGGCGTCACTTCGGTGCTGGCGCTACGCACCAGCGGGTAACGCCCGGCAATCGCCTGACGGCAGAACCCGCCCACTTCCACGTTGATGCGCTTACGCACGTTCTCCAGATCGCGACGCTGGGTATCGCTGCTGGCGCCCACGGCCATATTACTGAACATGGTTTGCAGCCCGCCCGGCAGACGGCCCGCGCTGGCTTGCAGGCGGCTGATGGCATCGCCGCCCGGCGCGGGCATACCGCTGTTTGCTGCATCCTGAACGGCTGTCAGGTAGCGATAAAGCTCGTCAACCTGCTTGAGAAAATCATCAAAGACGATGGTCTTACCGCCCTTCTCCAGCGGCTGCGCCAGCTCAATCATCGGCGCATAGTGGTCGGTCACCAGTTGCTCAGGCGCCTGCGTCACAACCGCGCCCTGCGTCGGGACATTGTCACCGTTGCTGAACAGCGCTTCCAGCGTACGGGTGGCGCGGTTGCTTTGGTCTTCCGCTTTCTGCGCATCTTCCGGGGCAGGCGCAGTGCGCGACAGGGTCAGCACCTTGCTCAGGTTAAGTACCAGACGGCGCAGCGGCGAGTTGGTGCCTGAAAGCAGGCGCGCGGTGTTGATGCGCTGGGAAAGATCGGCGCTGTTGTTGAGCTGTATGTCCGCGAGAAAGCGATCCCAGTTGACGATAAAGTCGCGCATGTAGAGCTGGCGCACGGCGTTATCGATCTGCTGTTTATCTTCCTGGGCAGCGGTTGCTCCCAGCACCCAGGCATCATCTTCGTGCAGGGCGGTGGTCACGCTGTCGATCTGGTCGTTAAAACTCTTCCAGTAGCCGTCCGGCGTATAGAGCCCCGGCACGCCCTCACTCACCGGCTTGCCGCTCTTACGGGAAAACACCAGCTCGCTCTGCGAGCCGCCGAGATCTGAAAGCGAAACCGGCTTCAGGTTCTCATCATGCTCCAGCAGACGTTTCAGGCGGCCATATACGCGGGTGGAGAGCGGCTGCTGGTTGATGAGCGCCCTTTCACGGGCCACCAGATCCTCATCCTGCGCATACGGTGAAGCCTGAATTTTTGGCTCCAGCAACTGGGTCAGGTGCCATTCCAGCTCCTGAAGCTGCGCCTGCGTCACGTTCTGCGGCAGGTTGCGTTGCAGGTTGAGCATTACCCACGAGTGCAGGAATTTGCCGTCATAGTGCTTCGGCTGGTAGAGCATCTGATAGGCTTTCAGCGCCTCATAGCTATACTCCACATCGCTGCCGTTGTCGTTGCGCAGCCAGGTGGTAATGTGCATCGCCACAGCAGGCAGCAGCATCTGATCCAGCGCCTTCTGATACAGAGACTGCGAGGCATCGCTGACGTCATCCCCGCGATAAAGCCCCATGCGGCGGGAAACCGGCGGGTCGTTAACGTCGAAGGCATCGCTTTTCGGCAGATCCACCAGGCTGTTAAGCAGCGGCAGAAGCGCAAACAGATCGCGCTGGGGCTGGTTTTGCAGCGCCTTGCTCTGCTGCTCCAGCATCGGCACTTTTGCGTCCACTTCTTCCAGATAGGCTTTATTTTTAGCGTAGCTGGTCAGCCACAGGCCACCCAGGATCACCAGCAGAGCCAGCAGCGCCGCGTAGCCGGACCACATCACGGCGCGGTTGCGAAGCTCCCACCAGCGGTTTTCCCCGGCGATACCCGCTTCCTGGAAAATCACGTTTTGCAGCAGGTTCTTAATGAAGAAGCTTTGACCCTTCGCGCCCGGTATCGGCGCCTCTTTGCTCACCGAATCCCAGCGCGTGCTTTCCTCCCCTTCAGGTAAGGAGAGCGCGCGGTTCAGCTCGCCCATCACGCGGTCAAACGGCATCCCTTCCTGGGTGCCGCTGGCGAAGTAGATGCCGCGCGGCGAAAATTCGGTTTCGAAGTTTGAGCGGGCAAAGACCGTGCTCAGGTAGTCTGCCAGCAGCGGACGCAGCGCGGCGAACTCCTGCGGGAAGAGATAGGCTTCCGCACGGGTTTTGGCGTCATGCTCTTTGAGCATGGTTTCCGGAAGGCCAGCATCCAGACGCTGTTGCAGCAGGGAAAATTCCTGCTGGAAGTTGCCCATCAGATCGTAATCGGCGTGTTTGGTCTGCTCCCACGGCAGCGTAAAGCCCCAGATCTGGTCGCGCTGGGCTTTGTCGTAATCCGCAAACCAGGCGCGGAAGCCTTTAAGCAGGTCCGCTTTGGTCACCATCACATAAACCGGGAAGCGAATACCCAGCTGTTCATGCAGCTCGGAGAGACGCTGGCGCAGGTTGACCGCCTGCTGTCGGGAGGCCTCAGCGGACTGCGAAAGCAGGTCGGAAATACTGATAGTAATAATCACGCCGTTGATGGGCTGGCGACGGCGGTATTTACGCAGCAGGTTGATAAATTCCAGCCACTCCCCGGCGTCCTGAACCTGCTCACTCTCCTGAGTGGTATAGCGCCCCGCGGTATCCAGCAGAACCGCCTCGTTGGTAAACCACCAGTCACAGTTGCGCGTGCCGCCAATGCCGCGCAGCGCGGTTTTACCGAAGCGATCCGCCAGCGGGAATTGCAGCCCGGAGTTGGCCAGCGCGGTGGTTTTACCGGAACCCGGCGCGCCAATAATGACGTACCACGGCAGCTGATAGAGGTATTGCGTGCTGAAGCGCTGCGTCCACTGTGCGCCATGTCCCGCTTTGCTGAAGTGGGCTTTTTTCAGCATCTGGGCGGCTTCATCGAAACGCCCGGCAAGGATCTGCTCCTCGCTGTTCAGACGTTTCTGCGGATCGGCCGCCTCCGGGCTGGTGGTATTTTCGTTGAGCTTGTCCATCAGCTTACGGTTCAGCCAGGCGTTATACAGCCGTGGCAGAATATGGCTCTGGGCCCAAATCAGGTAGACCACCGCAATGCTGATGACGCGGTTCTGCTCTGATTCAAGCGGGCGGGTATCTACGATGGACAACAGCGGGCCAATCATCCAGATGACCGCCGCGAGCGCCGTTACGCCCAGGAAGCTCCACAGAATGCGATTGGTCAGTATAGAAAGTAGAGTAGTCAGCATCCTTAGTTTCCTTGCGGCAATCCGTTCAGCTCGGCCTGGGTATTGTCAGGCGACACCAGCAGCGTAATCTCCACGCGGCGGTTACGGGCGCGATTTTCAGGCGTGGTGTTAGGCGCTACCGGGTTGATCTCGCCCCGCCCTTCGGCTTTGACGCGCTCAGGCTGCGAGAGGCTACCCTGGAGCTGTTTTTGCACCGAACGGGCGCGCTCAAGCGAGAGTTCATAGTTGGAGGCGAAGCGTGCGCTGCGGATCGGCACGTTGTCGCTGTACCCCACCACCAGAATTTTGCCGCTGACGTTATTCATCGCCTGGGCGATGCGGTCGATGACCGGCTCATAGCGATCGCGCACCACCGTTGAGGCCGAGGCAAAGAGTCCGTCCCCTTTCAGGATCACCACGCTGCGATCCGCCTCATCCTTAACGGCCACCAGACCGGCATCAATTTCCGGTTTCAGGAAGCCGCGCAGGTTCAGCACTGCCGGCAGCTGACGCGCAGGCTGCTGGATCGTGGTTTCCGGCAGTTGGGACTGGTAAATTTTCGCCAGTACCGGGCTGGTGTTATCACCCAGACGCCAGTTCAGCACGATATAAAACAGGCAGGCGATAAAACCGACCAGCGCCACGCACGCCCAGAGTGGGATCATCGGCCGCCAGAGCTTGCGCAGAACGGGGCGATCTTCCGGGTGCGGCGAGAGCGGCGGCGGGTAGCTGCCGCGCACGCCACGGATCATCTGCCACAGGCGCTGTTTGATGGTTTCAAGCTGGGTCCGGCCATTGTCCAGCACGCGGTAGCGGCCTTCAAAGCCGAGCAGCAGACAGTAGTTGATCATCTCCAGCAGCAGAATGTGTTCGCGCGGATTCTGCGACAGACGCGCCAGCAGCTGGAAAAACTTCTCGCCGCCCCAGGTTTCGTTATGAAACGTCACCAGCAGACCATTGCTTGACCAGACGCCGCTGCTTCCCCAGGGAGTCAGCGCGGCGGCTTCGTCCAGCGCCGTGCAGAGGCAGTAGCGCGCGCCGACAATCACTTCATACGGTAAGCCCGCCTGCTGGCATCGCACCTCGAAACGGCGAATTTCGTCAATCAGGCGCTGGCGCAGCCCGACCTGATCGTCGTGGGAAACCGAATGACGGATTTGCGGAATCGCATTGAGCAGCGGATTGGCGGCCGCCACCAGCTGATTGTTCCCACTGGCTCCGGTAAACACGGCATCACTGCCGGTATCCTGTCGTTCCTGCATATTAAGCGCTCGCTTTATTATTCTGTCGGGCTACGGATGGCCCAGAACTCCATATCGAGACCCGGGAATTCCCCTGCGAGATGCAGCGCGAATGCCCCGGACTTGTCCATCTCGTGCCACAGTTCGCTGCCCCTTTCGAGTTCGAAATAGCTGTAGCCTGCATGCCACGGGATCTGCGGCGGCGCGACGGGCATTGCCCGAAGCATGATGCCCGGCAGCTGAAGCTGAACCAGATCGCGGATTTTCGAGACTGGCGCAACCTTCATCTGGGCAGGAAAATGGGTTTGCAGGTGTTCGCCGGGGACATTGGCTTTTACCGCCAGCACGAAGCCAAATTCGCGGACCATGCTGGTCTCCGGCACGGTGGCGATGTTCAGACCGTGGGAGCGTTCGTGCAGCGGCAGCTGGATGGCATGATCTTCCATCACCAGCGACAGTCCCTGACGCAGCATCAGCATCAGTTTGCTGAAGCAAACGGCGAGATCGTCATGGTCGTATACCGGCAGTATGCTCTCTGCGGTACGCTGCGGCGTCCAGGTGGCGAGCTCCGTGGCAAACGGCAGCCAGCTGCGCCAGAGCGCTTCCGGATGAAGCAGCGGCAGCGTTTTTAAATGTGAGACATCGCCAAGGTGGCGGTTGATCAGCGAGAGAAGCGTGAACTCAACCATCTCAGACGTATTGAAACGCCCCGGCTGACGCAGGCGGCCGCCGATCTGCTGGCTACGCTGCACCAGCAAGCCGTGCAGGTCATTGATCATGCCGTACAGCTGCGGGCTGTTATTGGCGTTCAGCATTGGCGGGATGTAGCTGTTATCCAGCCGCACGTGGTTGTCGTTGCGCTTTTCAGCGACGTACGCCACGCCGATGGCGGTCCATTCTGCCGTCAGATCTTTCTCCAGCATCAGGGTCAGACGCAGGCGGCCAAACTGAACCGTCGCCTCCCCGACCGACATCGCGTTGTCGTCTTCCACCTCTTGTTCAAAGGTAATAAAACGCGCCAGAGAAGACTGCTCCTCGCTGAAAATCACCTCTTCACGGCCACCGCGACGAACCGGCAGCGCAAGCACCACCTTTTCATTGGTGAGATTATCGGGGATTTTTAGCGGAGCCGGACCGTTGCGGTCGCTGCGCACCTGGAAAAAGGTGCCGTCAGGCAGCAAACCGCTACAGTAGCTGAGGGCAATACAGCCCTGGCGAAGCATCGCTTCATCCAGCTCAAGGTCGAGAAAGCCCCAGAGATACGAACGCTGCAAGGCCCCCCACTCACGAACGTGGTTGAGGAGGTAACTTTCTGTCCGCTGAAAATGGTGGGGACGCAGGAACATGCCCTCGGTCCAGACGACCTTTTCTGCTTTCGTCATGATGATCTCTTTCCTGTTATGAAGGGCGTTACTGGCTGATGACCCGGATACCATTTACGTCAAGGAAGACGCTGGCCTGGAGTTCATCTGCGGACCATTTCCAGAACTGGTAAATCGCGTTTTCGCCGGGAACAGGCAAAGGAAGTGAGACGCGCCATTTTTTGCCGTCCAGCGCCTGGTATTCCGCCATCACGCCGATATAACGCGCTTCCGGTGAGCTTTGCCCGCTCAGGGTTTTCGAAAGCTGGCCCGGCATCAGGAAGAACACATCGCTGTTCAGCAGATTCGCGCCAAGCGTGGCTGACGCGTTGTTCTGTAAGGAGTAGAAGTCACTGGACATGAAATCCGCATCGGATTTCAGCAGCAACACTCTGACCTTAAGCGGCGCAGAATCATTGATTTGAGGATGAGCCTGAAACTGAAGATTGTAGCGGGAGGGGTCGCTGTGTGAAGACGACGTACAACCACCGATCAGCGCGAAAATCAACGCAAAAAAAGGGAACCACATCCGATGAAAATTTTTATTATTCATAAAAATATGCTCGTGAAACCCGTTTAGTTCAGGATCCAGGTACCGTTCGCGCTGTCTTTGCAGGCTTTGCTGTTGCCATCGACATCAACACAGGTGGTTTTCTTACGCGCTTTCGGGCGCAGTGCCTGTTTACGCACGGTGGCTTCGTACTGGTCAGCCTTGATCACGGCACGCATCGGCACATAACCAATCAGCTGTTCACTCCCTTCATCGGCCAGCGCCATCCAGAAATGTTCAACCTGCCCCAGCACGACGTAAGTTTTGCCGGTCTCAAGCGTACGGATCACTTTTCCACCGTAGTCAGGACGGCTCATCAGGGATGCCGGGTACATGGCACGATACGGTTCATTCACTTGAGTGAACTCCGCCGGAGGGGTAACAGCGTGACGGTGCGTCAGCGTGATGCCATTCACCTGGCTGGTCACAATCGTATCATCGGTGATCGCTGGTTTTTGCGGCGCCTTACAGCCCGCCACCGCCATAACAAACAGAAGTGATAACAATACACGCAGTTTCATATGCTTTTCCGTAGCGATATTTAGAGGATGAAGAGAGGGGGATAAAATTTGACTTAGGTGCTATTGTTAAAATAGTCGGGATATTTTCAGCAGGTAACTATTTTAAGGCATAGCTACCGCACGAACCCAACAGAAATGGGCCCAGCATGCTCCTGACATATTTTGACAAACGGTAGACAAGTTTACATGAGCTTGTCATCAATTCAATATTTCTTGCCTGCTTAATGGCGTTTAATGATACGCCCAATGCATTATAGGATTAATCTCATAAAAAATGCGCACTTAGCTGAAATCGTCTTTTTCTTAGACGAATTTCTAGCGTAACTGTATGAAAATTAATGGCTAAAAAGGCAAAAGAGAACCACTATCATTAACGTAACCCCTTATTATCGCCACTACCATAATTAGTAGAATTTCATTTTTTCTGTGCGCTGTGGGATATATCTGGGATATTTTCATTGTTGCATCTGGAAGATAACTTTTATTGGGTGCGTGCATCCCGCATTAACAAATGACGGTAAAGAAAATGGCAGGGATTTAATTTTGCGATCCGAAATAACCTACTCGAAATTATCCTCCGAGGTTATTTTTTGAGCCTTAATAATTAAGCATGGCTACATCTTTTTGTTCTCTTATTGTTCAGAACACTTCATTGCAGCCCATAAACTGGGGGTTTCAGCGGCAGTAACAGTAAACCTAACGCAAAAAGTTTTACCGTTACTACATATTTCTTTTACTTCTTTCCAACATCTGCCGTTCCACGCTTTCACCCGGCACGCCTCATTTGTCTCTGCGACGGTGTTTGTCTGCCGCTTGACTTATTTTGTGATAAAGGTACTTTTCAGGACATGAAGAAG
The DNA here is from genome assembly GCF_049238425.1 of Enterobacter cloacae complex sp. IR5401. Taxonomy (NCBI): domain Bacteria; kingdom Pseudomonadati; phylum Pseudomonadota; class Gammaproteobacteria; order Enterobacterales; family Enterobacteriaceae; genus Enterobacter; species Enterobacter cloacae complex sp. IR5401. The sequence continues at coordinate 202,883 of NZ_JBMKHN010000007.1, forward strand.
ATCCTGATTATCGTACCTGACGGTGGCATGTTGTTTGAGGCTGCCGGTATCGCCGACATTCTGATGCAGGCCAACCGGCTGCACCCGGACGGCCTGGCGCAGCCCCGCTACTGCATCATTATCGCCACCACCCAGCCTCACCTGGTGATCCACGGCCAGTCCGGCTTAAACCTGCTGGCGGACTATCGCCTGCCGGAGCTGGATCCGCGCGAGCCGCTGGATACGATCATCATTACCGGTCGTGGCATGAATGAACAGGAAAGCACCGCGGTGGTGGACTGGCTGCACCTGGCCGCGCCGCATGCGCGCCGCGTCGCCTCTGTCTGCGGCGGGGCCCTGCTGCTGGCACAGGCCGGACTGCTCGATGGGCGCCGGGCGACGACCCACTGGCGGCTGCTGGAAACTCTGAAAACCCGCTATCCTGCGGTCAACGTTGAGGGCGGCCCGCTCTATGTTCAGGATGGCCCCGTCTGGACGTCCGGCGGCGTCAGTTCCGGGTTTGATCTGACGCTGGCGCTGGTGGAGGATGATTACGGCTTCACCCTCGCCCGCAACGTGGCGCAGGATATGGTGATGTACCTGCGTCGGCCTGGCGGCCAGCTACAGTTCAGCCGCTATAAACTGGAGCAGTCCGGCGCGACCGGACCGGTTAGCGAACTGCAAAGCTGGATCCTGCAAAACCTCACCGCAGATTTGTGCGTCGAAAGGCTGGCCGAACGGGTCGCCATGAGTCCGCGCAATTTCACCCGTGTGTTCACGCGTGACGTCGGTGTACCTCCGGCCCGTTATGTCACCGAAGCGCGCCTGGCCGCCGCACGACAGCTTCTGGAGCAGACCTCGTATCCGCTTGAGGTCATTGCCGAAAAAAGCGGGTTTGGGACCAGCATCAACCTGCGCCGCGTTTTTGAAAAGCAGCTTCATCTCACGCCGGGCGAATATCGCCAGCGCTTCCACTGCCGCAGAATGGCGTAATCTGATCCTTTTTTGTCATTTACGCCATCCGACCTGACGCCTAAAGTCACTCCAGACAACACAGATAAGGAGTGCATCATGGTTAAGGTCGGTATTAACGGTTTCGGCCGTATCGGACGTAATGTTCTTCGCGCGGCGCTGGGCAACCCGGATCTCCAGATTGTGGCCATTAACGATCTGACGGACAGTAGAACCCTCGCCCATCTGCTGAAATATGACTCTCTGCTCGGCACGCTGCCGGTGCCCGTTGAAGCGGCGGACGGCGCGCTACAGGTTGACGGGCAACGCATCACCGTATTCAGTGAACGCGACCCGGCAAACATTGCGTGGAAAGACGCGGGCGTTGAGGTGGTAATCGAAGCCACCGGCTTCTTCACCGAACGTGAAAAAGCAGCGGTGCATATCACGAGCGGCGGCGCAAAACGCGTCATTATTTCCGCCCCGGCTAAAAATGATGATCTGACGGTGGTAATGGGCGTGAACCACACGCTGTACGATCCGGCCCAGCATTTTGTAGTCAGCAACGGGAGTTGCACCACTAATGGTCTGGCGCCAGCGGCGCAGGTGCTGCACCAGCAATTTGGCATTGAACACGGGCTGATGAACACCACGCATGCCTACACCAACAGCCAGGCGCTGCATGACCAGCCGGAAAAAGATCTGCGCGGCGCGCGCGCGGCAGCATTATCCATTGTGCCTTACTCCAGCGGCGCGGCAAAAGCGCTCGGGAAAGTGATCCCCGAACTTGACGGCAAACTCACCGGATATTCCCTGCGCGTACCGGTTCCGGTGGTGTCGATTGTCGATCTGACGGTGACGCTGAGCCGCAACGTGACCGCCGAAGAGGTGAATGACGCGTTCCGTCAGGCCGCCGTCAGCGGGCCGCTGAAAGGCATCCTGGGCTACAGCGATGAACCGCTGGTCTCCCGTGATTATCAGGGCGACCCGCGCTCATCCATCATCGACGGGCTTTCAACGCTGGTGATTGGCGGGAATATGGTGAAGATCCTGTCGTGGTATGACAACGAATGGGGCTTCTCGAACCGTCTGGTGGATCTGGCGGTGCTTATGGATAAAAAAGGGTTGTAGGGCTTAAGCCGGGTGGCTTGAAGCTTACCCGGCCATTCCGTGATGTGGTTAAAAATTAAGTAATCCACCCCCGGTGTTGTGAAAGCGCACCCGAATTATCTGGTTATGTGAAAAATGGGATATTCAACACGCGAAGTTAACGATATTCGTCTAAGGTTTTCAGGTAATTGACAACAGCGGTCACGCTGCTCAGTGAAGACAGGAGACGAACCGATGATAAGACCTCGCGCACGACGCCCCGCTTTTTTACCCCTTGCGTTGGCAGGCGCACTACTCGGTGTTACCGCATTTGGTTATGCTGAAGACCAGCCAACGAGCCAGCAAAGCTCACCTGATATTCTTCTTGGCCCCCTCTTTAATGACGTACAGAGCGCCAAACTGTTCCCGGATCAGAAAACCTTCGCGGATGCCGTTCCCAAAAGCGACCCGCTAATGATCCTGGCGGATTACCGGATGCAGCATACCCAGACCGGTTTTGACCTGCGCCACTTCGTGGAGATGAACTTTATCCTGCCGAAGGAGGGTGAGAAATATGTTCCCCCTGAGGGCCAGAGCCTGCGCGAACACATAGACGATCTGTGGCCTGTTCTGACCCGCACCACCGACAAAGCGAACAAATGGGACTCCCTCCTGCCTCTGCCAAAACCCTATGTCGTGCCGGGAGGACGCTTCCGCGAAGTCTATTACTGGGACAGCTATTTCACCATGCTGGGGCTGGCCGAGAGCGGCCACTGGGATAAGATCGGCGACATGGTGGACAACTTCGCTTACGAGCTTGATACCTGGGGCCATATCCCTAACGGTAACCGCACCTACTACCTGAGCCGCTCTCAGCCGCCGTTCTTCTCGCTGATGGTGGAATTGCTGGCCACGCATGACAGCGACGCGTTAAAGAAATACCGTCCGCAGATGGAAAAAGAGTATGCCTACTGGATGGAGGGGGCTGATGGGCTCCAGCCTGGTCAGGCGAACAAACGCGTGGTGAAGCTGGATGACGGCGCGATCCTCAACCGCTACTGGGACGATCGGGACACGCCGCGCCCTGAGTCGTGGCTGGATGACGTCACCACCGCCAAAAATAACCCTAACCGTCCGGCCACCGAGATCTATCGCGATCTGCGCTCTGCCGCGGCCTCGGGCTGGGATTTCAGCTCCCGCTGGATGGACGATCCTCAGAAGCTGGATACCATCCGCACCACCAGCATCGTGCCGGTGGATCTGAATGCGCTGATGTTTAAGATGGAAAAACTGCTGGCCCGTGCCAGCCAGGAAGACGGGGATACCGCCAGCGCAAGTAAATATGACGCGCTGGCCTCCGCGCGTCAGAAAGCCATAGAGAGCCACCTGTGGAACGATAAAGAGGGCTGGTATGCGGATTACGATCTGAAAACCAGGAAGGTGCGTAATCAGCTGACTGCCGCGGCCCTCTTCCCGCTGTATGTGAAGGCCGCATCACAGGATCGCGCCGATAAAGTGGCCGCAGCCGCATCGTCGCGCCTGCTGAAACCGGGCGGTATTTCTACCACCACCATCAACAGCGGGCAGCAGTGGGATGCGCCGAACGGCTGGGCGCCGTTGCAGTGGGTAGCGGTGGAAGGGTTGCAGAACTATGGTCAGCAGAAAGTGGCGATGGACGTGACCTGGCGTTTCCTGAAAAACGTTCAGCATACCTACGATCGCGAGAAGAAACTGGTTGAGAAGTACGATGTCTCTTCGACCGGTACCGGCGGTGGCGGCGGTGAGTATCCGTTGCAGGACGGTTTCGGCTGGAGTAACGGCGTGACGCTCAGGATGCTGGACATGGTCTGCCCGAAAGAGAAGCCATGCGACACCGTACCGGAGAATCAGCCTGCGGCAAACGATGATGTTGCACCTGCGAAACAGGCGGCGCAGTAGCGCCCCTCACCCTGACCCTCTCCCCAAAGGGGCGAGGGTCAGGTTCCGTGCAATAAAGTGACCCGCTAGCGCCACCGGGCTTTTTTCAGAAGCTGTAACTCGCCCCGACCTGGAAGGTGCGGTCGCGGCCTATCCAGCAGTTGGTCGCGTCATAGCAGGTGAGCGTCTCTTTGTTGGTGACGTTCTGCGCGCTCGCTTTCAGCGTCAGCCCCTCCAGCGATGGCGCCAGTTCACCCATGCGGTAAGATGCCGCCAGATCGTACTGCGTCGTACCGCCCAGCTTGCCTGCGTCGTTGGCTGGCGAGATCTCCATCGGCCCGGTGTAGCGTGCGCCTCCCCCCAGCGTTACCCCTCTCAGCGGCGTGCTGTCGAAGGTGTAATCGCCCCACAGATTAAAGGCGTTCTCAGGGACCTGCGTCGGTCGTTTGCCCTGGTACTTGTCATCTTCGGTATTGATGGCGTGGGTGTAGGCATAGTTGGCAATCAGCGTCAGGTTATCCGTTGGACGACTCATAGCGGAAAGCTCCGCGCCTTTCGATTCCACTTCCCCGGTCTGGCGATAGTTGAGGAAGCCCGGATCGCTGGTCACCACATTTTTCTGACGAATGTTAAACACCGAGGCGGTGAAGGTGGTTGCGTATTCCGCCAGCAGGTATTTCACCCCACCCTCCACCTGCTTGCTGGTGGTGGGCTTAACGTCTTTCGCGGTCAGCGTGCCCTGCGGCGATACTGGGGCGAACCCTTCTGAATAGCTGATAAACGGCGAGAGTCCATTGTCGAAGGCATAAAGCGCGCCCAGTCGTTTGGTGAGGCGATCCTGCGATACCCAGGCTTTGTCACCGTTTTGCAGATAGTTAGTGGTGACGGAACGGTAGTCGTCATAGCGCAGGCTGGCCAGCATGTTCAGCCCGCCAAACGCAATCTGATCCTGGAGGTAATAGCCATTCTGCTGATAGCTGAGTCGGTTTTTCTGCGCGGTTTCAAGCCCCAGCGCATCGTTATCGATCTGCGAGTGATCCGGATGACGCATATCGATACCCGGGGTGGATGAGGCGTAACGATAATGGAAGTGAGAGTTCAGCTTCTGGTAGTCAAAGCCCGCCAGCAGATGATGTTTCCAGTCCCCCAGCGCGACGGTTCGGGTGACCTGGTTATCAATATTGAAGCTCTGCAAATCTTCATCCGTGGTATAGGCGAAGCGGTTAAGCTGGTAGACCTCGCTGCCCGTCCCGGTGGAATAGGCGCTGCGCTGGTGGGTGTCCACGTCAAAGTAGCGCGCTTTCTGGTTAAAGCCCCAGCCACTGTCAAACTCATGCTCAAAGCTGTATCCCAGCATCCACTGGCGCTGCTTAAAGCCGCTCCACTCATCCCCGGCATAGTCACGACGATCGGCGTATTTAGACCGCAGATAGCTTAGCGGCATCGGATCAGACGGCGTCAGGCTCGGCGTATTTTGCGCCAGCGCGTCAATGGTCAGGCGCGTTTTGTCATCAGGCTGCCAGGTCACGGAGGGGGCCACCAGATAGTTTTCATAGCGCGTGGTGTGCGCCTGTTCGTCACTTTCCGTCGCTTTGCCCAGCAGGCGATAGTTCCAGTCGCTGTTCGCGATCTGCCCCGTGGAGTCCAGGTATCCCTCCTTCAGATTGCGGTTTCCGGTATTAAAGCCCAGTTCCGTTTTCGCCTCTTTCTGCGGCTTTTTACTCTGAATATTGACCAGCCCGCCCGGTGAGCCGCCGCCATACAGCACGGATGACGGCCCCTTCAGGATATCGACGCTCTCAATCAGCAGCGGATCGATTCGCGCTTTGGTGTTCCCGGTGACGTTATAGGGAAGTTGCAGGCCGTTGTAGAACTCCTGATCGACGTTGAACCCGCGGATTTTGTACTCGCTCATGTAAGAGGTGCTCCCGCGCACCTCCGTGGAAACGCCCGGCGCATAGCGCAGGATCTCGTTTACCGAACTGGCGTGCCGCTGCTCAATCTCTTTAGCGGCAATGGTGTTGATCACCTGCGGCGTTTTACTTTCCGCGACGGCTGATTTCGTGGCGCTGTTGGTCCAGGCAGGAAGCGCGCTGCCCTGCTCTGTGCCTGTCACCACGATGGTGGATTCTTCTGCGAAAGCCTGTGTTTGCAATGCCAGCGTGACGGCGCCTGCCAACGCGCATAACGCAAAACGTGAAGTGCTCATAGTGTCGTCTTGTTATTAGATGGTATTGGGAACGGCAATTATTATCATTTCCATTAGCAAATCAATATCGGCGGAGAAAAACAGATCGTTTGTATTAAGTTTCATGCCCGCGTGCCGATAACCCAGAGACAGTCTGTCATCTATCGAGGAGCCATCTGGCGTGAGTAGCTACAGTGAGCAGTTCCTGAAACAAAATCCGCTGGCTGTATTAGGGGTGTTACGCGACCTGAAAAAAGGCGAGGTGCCGCTGCGCATCAACTGGTCAACCAGCCAGTTTATCAGCAAGATCCTGGACGTGACGGCAGAGCACCTGATCGTCGATCTGGGTAGCCAGAGCGATGAAAACCGTGCCGCGCTACAGGCAGAGAATCTCTCGGTGATGGCCGAAACGCAGGGGGCGAAAGTCGAGTTTGTGCTGCCTCGTCTGACCACGATCGCGTACCAGGGTTTGCCTGCGTTTATCGCTCCCCTGCCCGCTAACCTCTGGTTCGTGCAACGCCGGGAGTTTTTTCGCATCAGCGCTCCGCTTCACCCGGCCTATTTCTGTAAGGCAAAAATGCCGGACAAAAAAGAGATTCGCTTTCGTCTCTTCGACCTGTCACTGGGCGGGATGGGCGCGTTAATGGATACGCCGAAGCCGGAAGGGCTGGTGGAAGGTATGCGTTTTAGTCAGATTGAGCTGGATATGGGCGGATGGGGACGCTTCTGGTTTGACGCCCAGCTGATTGCCATCAGCGAGCGCAAGGTGGTGGACGGCAAAAACGAAACCATTACCACGCCGCGACTGAGCTTTCGCTTTCTGAATGTCGGGCCAGGCGCCGAACGCGAACTACAGCGCATCATCTTCTCACTGGAGCGTGAAGCGCGGGAACGCGCGAATAAAGTGCGCTGATAGGCGTCGGGCAGCGTGCTGCCGCCCGACAAAGGCGTTACATAGCGTCCATCGCTTTCTGGACTTTCCAGATATAACGTGGAGCCTGTGCTGACGGATGATTCTTCACAACGTGCTCGAAGAATTCATCTTTATCCATATCGTTAATCTCTTCTATCGCCTCTTTGCGATCGGATGAGAAGGTTCGGAGCAGCGCGCCGGCTCCGTTAACGTACGACACCACCAGTGCATATTGCATCACTTCCGGATCGTCAATCCCCTTCAGAATGCCATGCTCGAGAATGCTCAGGTAAGCGGTTCCCATAGAGATATTACGCTCCGGGTTTTTCAGCTCGCTGGTGGATGGCTGTCCCTTCCAGCCCATGTAGCGATAGACCTCTCTTCCCGCCGTCGAGGCTTTTAACTGCATCAGCCCCACCGCATTCGATTTACTCACCAGCGTCGGGTTGCCGCCGGACTCCACGGCAATGATCGCCGTGATCAGACGCGGGCTCACGCCCCAGGCCTTTCCGGCTTGTTCGCTGATCGGCATCCACTGCATGGCCCGCTTTACCGGCACTTCAGGGTTCCAGGGGGGATTTTGATAATCATGTTTTGAACTACAGCCAGCGAGCAGCACAATCAAAAAAGCAAACCATCTCAATTTCACGTCATCTATCCTTATAGCCGGTCATCGCGGTACGTCGCCCCTTGAAGCAGGCGGCGTATAAGCGGCATGATATAGACAATTAGATTCTCATTCAGCAAGGAATTGCCATGCCTCAGTTTCATCTCATCGCACCGTCAGGCTACTGCATCAATCAGGAGGCGGCACAGCGGGGCGTTCAACGCCTGCTGGAAATGGGCCATCAGGTAGAAAATCAGACAATTATCCCCCGCCGCATGCAGCGTTTTGCCGGTACGGAGGCGCAGAGACTGAGCGATATCAACAGCCTGGCGACGCTGGAAGGTGAAAACACCATTGTGCTGGCCGTGCGCGGCGGCTATGGCGCAAGCCGGCTGCTGGATAGCATCGACTGGGCCGGGCTGGCCGCGCGCCAGCAGCAGGATCCGCTGTTAATCTGCGGACACAGCGATTTCACGGCGATCCAGCTCGGCCTGCTGGCGTTGCATAACGTCATTACCTTTAGCGGCCCGATGCTGGCCGGTAACTTTGGCGCGCCGGAGCTGGATGCGTTTACGCAGGACCATTTCTGGCGCGCCCTGCAAAACCCGACGTTCACCATCGAGTGGCAAGGCAATGGACCGCACTGGGAATGTGAAGGACAGCTGTGGGGCGGCAACCTCGCGATGCTGGTGTCGCTAATTGGTACGCCGTGGTTGCCGCAGATCACGGATGGCATACTGGTGCTGGAAGATATCAATGAACACCCGTTCCGTGTCGAACGCATGCTGTTGCAGCTGTATCACGCCGGGATCCTGGATCGGCAGTCGGCCATTGTGCTGGGCAGTTTTAGCGGTTCAGCCCCCAACGATTACGATGCAGGCTATTCCCTGGAAACGATGATTGATTTCATTCGTTCCCGCCTGGATATCCCGGTGATCGCTGGCCTGGATTTCGGGCATGAGCAGCAAACCGTTACGCTGCCGCTGGGCGCCCGGGCGCACCTTGTACACGATAATTCAGGCAGTCGGTTAACAATCAGCGGTCATCCGGTCTTAAAGGCATAAAAAAGCCGTTATTCCCCCTCAATAATACGCAGTTACCGTTGTTAATATGTTAGGGTTTTAATAACAGCGTTCACATTGAGGTGGGAGTAAGACGACATTGGGTGCCACAGCGATAATCAGTCTTTTCATTCTGGGTTCCATCCTGGTAACCTTCAGCATTTTATTAAGTTCATTTTCATCGCGCCTTGGCATACCTATTCTTGTCATTTTCCTGGCTATCGGCATGCTGGCGGGAGTCGACGGAATCGGCGGTATCCCCTTCGATAATTACCCTTTCGCCTATATGGTGAGTAACCTCGCGCTGGCGGTCATCCTGCTGGACGGCGGTATGCGCACCCAGGCAAGTTCGTTTCGCGTTGCCTTAGGCCCGGCGCTGTCTCTGGCGACCGTCGGCGTCCTGATCACCTCCGGCCTGACCGGTATGATGGCGGCCTGGCTGTTTAACCTCGATATTATGGAAGGCCTGCTGATTGGCGCGATCGTCGGCTCGACCGATGCGGCAGCGGTTTTCTCGCTGCTCGGCGGCAAGGGGCTGAACGAACGTGTTGGCTCCACGCTGGAGATTGAATCCGGCAGTAACGATCCGATGGCGGTGTTCCTGACCATCACTCTGATTGAGATGATCCAGCAGCACGAAACCGGCCTGAGCTGGATGTTCGCCTGGCACATCCTCCAGCAGTTTGGCCTGGGGATTATCATTGGTCTCGGCGGCGGTTACCTGTTACAGCAGACGATCAACCGTATTACGCTGCCTTCCGGCCTTTACCCGCTGCTGGCCCTGAGCGGCGGGATCCTGATCTTTGCCGTCACCACCGCGCTGGACGGCAGCGGTATTCTGGCGGTTTACCTTTGCGGTTTCCTGTTGGGCAACCGACCGATTCGCAACCGTCACGCCATTTTGCAGAACTTCGACGGTCTGGCCTGGCTGGCGCAGATTGCCATGTTCCTGGTGCTGGGCCTGCTGGTGACGCCGTCGGACCTGCTGCCTATCGCCGTACCGGCGCTGCTTTTGTCGGCCTGGATGATCTTCTTCGCCCGTCCGCTGTCGGTGTTTGCCGGGCTGCTACCGTTCCGCGGGTTTAACCTGCGTGAGCGGATATTTATCAGTTGGGTGGGTCTGCGCGGCGCGGTGCCGATTATTCTGGCAGTGTTCCCGATGATGGCCGGGCTGGACAACGCCCGCCTGTTCTTCAACGTCGCCTTCTTCGTGGTGCTGGTGTCGCTGCTGTTCCAGGGGACGTCGCTGGGCTGGGCGGCGAAAAAAGCCAAAGTGGTGGTACCGCCCATTGGCTGGCCGGTCTCCCGCGTGGGGCTGGATATTCACCCTGAGAATCCCTGGGAACAGTTTGTCTACCAGCTAAGCGCCGATAAGTGGTGCGTGGGCGCGTCCCTGCGCGATCTGCATATGCCCGCTGAAACGCGCATTGCCGCCCTGTTCCGGGATAACGCCCTGCTTCACCCGACCGGCAGCACGCGGCTGCGTGAGAACGATATTCTCTGCGTGATTGGCCGCGAGCGCGACCTGCCTGCCCTCGGCAAGCTGTTCAGCCAGTCGCCCCCGGTGGCGCTGGATCAGCGTTTCTTCGGCGATTTTATCCTCGAAGCCAGCGCCCGCTTTGCGGATGTGGCGCTGATTTATGGCCTGGAAGGTGGACTGGAGAATCGCGATAACCAGCAAACACTGGGTGAAATTATTCAGCAATTATTAGGGGCTGCGCCGGTCGTCGGTGACCAGGTGGAGTTTGCCGGGATGATCTGGACGGTAGCCGAGAAAGAAGATAATGCGGTGCGCAAAGTCGGCGTAAGGCCGATGGAGGAAGAGGCGGAGTAGCTGCTTTTTTGCCGGGTGGCGATAACGCTTACCCGACCTACTTTCGGGCTTTTGTAGGCCGGGTAAGGCGAAGCCGCCACCCGGCACATACACAAGTTACACCGTCACAACAGGCACTCTGGGTGCCAGCGCGCACATCAGCTCATACCCAACGGTGCCCGCCGCAGCGGCCACATCATCAATTTTAACTTCGTTGCCCCACAGCTCAACCGGTGACCCGATCCCCGCCTGGGGACACGGCGTTAAATCAATGGCCAGCATGTCCATTGAGACGGTGCCTACCGTGCCGGTGCGCACGCCATCGACCCACACCGGCGTGCCGCTCGGGGCGATGCGCGGATAACCATCTGCATAGCCCCCCGCCACGATACCGATACGCTGTTCGCCCGCTGCCCGATAACGGCTGCCATAGCCCACCGTATCGCCCGCTTTTAACGTCTGCACGCCGATAATCTCGCTTCGTAACGTCATCACCGGCTTCAGGCCGCTGTTGGCGATATCCTGCCACTGACCTGAGGGTGACGCGCCGTACAGAACGATCCCCGGACGCACCCAGTTGTAGTGCGCTTCAGGATGCCAGAGCGTTGCCGCTGAGTTCGACAGCGAACGTGGACAGTCCAGCCCTTCTGCCGCCTGCTCAATGCGGACCATGGCATCGGCAATTCCGTCCGGCTTTTCCGCATCGGCGAAATGCGCCATCAGCGTCATCTCACCGACGTTTTTCAGCGCACGAAGCTGCTGCCAGACCGTGTGCACCCGTTCAGGCTGAAAGCCCAGACGGTTCATCCCGCTGTTCACTTTGAGATAGATATCCAGCGGGGCATGCAGCTTCGCGTCCTGAATCGCCTTGATCTGCCAGTTACTATGAACGCTGGTCGTCAGGCGGTACTTATCCAGCAGAGGCAGATCCTGCGCATGGAAGAATCCTTCCAGCAGCAGGATCGGTCCTTTCCAGCCGCGCTCGCGCAGCAGGATGGCCTCTTCCAGATTCAGCAGGGCAAAACCATCGGTGGCGCCGAGCGCACTCCAGATACGGTCGATACCATGACCGTAGGCGTTGGCTTTCACCACCGACCAGACACGAGAACCCGGCGCAGCACGGCGAACAATTTGCAGGTTATCCTTCAGCGCCTGCAAATCCAGCTGGGCCAGAATAGGACGGGACATTGCGACTCCTTAATTATGCGCGCCGTGCAGGTGTTGTGGACGCGATGGGGTAAACCCTGATTGATAGCGTGCGGCGCTCAAATCGTCAAACGGAATTGCCGGCGTCCGCCCGGAGATCAGGTCGCTCAGCAGCTGGCCCGAACCGCAGGCCATGGTCCAGCCAAGCGTACCGTGGCCGGTGTTCGTCCACAGATTTTTGTATGGCGTACGGCCCACAATCGGCGTGCCGTCCGGGGTCATTGGGCGCAGGCCGGTCCAGAACGTCGCCTGCTCAATGAAGCCGCCGCGCGGGAAGAGATCGCCCACGACCATCTCCAGCGTTTCACGACGCGGTTTAAGCAGCTCAGTATTAAAGCCCACGATTTCCGCCATGCCGCCGACGCGGATCCGGTTATCGAAGCGGGTGATGGCGATTTTGTAGGTTTCATCAAGAATGGTCGAGACCGGCGCACCGCTGTCCTCTTTCACAGGAATGGTCAGGGAGTAGCCTTTCAGCGGATAGACCGGGATATCCAGGATCCCTTTCAGCATCGCGGTTGAGTAGGAGCCAAACGCCATCACGTAGGCATCGGCTTTGATTACCTCTTCCCCACACTTCACGCCGTAAATCTTCTCCCCTTCCGACAGCAGTTTGTCGACAGAAGTATTGAAGCGGAATTTCACCCCGGCCTGCTCACACATGCGCGCCAGACGCTGGGTGAAAAGCTGGCAGTCGCCGGTTTCATCGTTCGGTAAACGCAGACCGCCCGTCAGCTTGTGCGCGACCTCGGCAAGCGCTGGCTCCACCTGCGCCAGCTGGCTGGCTTCCAGCAGCTGATACGGTACGCCCGCATCTTCAAGCACGGCGATATCGCGGGTCGCGTTTTCGTACTGTTGCGCGGTACGGAACAGCTGAAGCGTGCCGCCCTGGCGTCCTTCATATTCAATGCCCGTTGAGGCACGCAGCGCCTTCAGGCAGTCGCGGCTGTATTCCGCCAGACGCACCATGCGCCCTTTGTTTTCCATATAGTGGCGGGTGTCGCAGTTGCGCAGCATCTGCCACATCCACTTAAGCTGGAACTGCGTGCCGTCGAGGCTGATCGCCAGCGGCGCATGTCGCTGAAACATCCATTTGATCGCCTTCAGCGGAACGCCCGGGGCCGCCCACGGCGCAGCGTAGCCCGGGGAGATTTGCCCCGCATTCGCCGCACTGGTTTCCAGCGCCGGACCGGATTCGCGATCGATAACGGTAATCTCATGTCCCGCCTGACTTAAATACCAGGCGCTGGTTACGCCAACGACACCACTTCCCAGTATGACAACACGCATAGCCACTCCATTATGAGCAAAAGAACAATCATCTAATTACAGATTGATAACCTAGTTGAAAATATTATTCAACATATGACTTTTTTATGGTGACTCAACTCACATATCCCGCTGTATCAGGGGATAGCGCTTATTTGGGATCTCCTGCTGCGCGTTATTTTTAACCAGTAGAAAATTCTGTGAGCACCGCTTTTTTTGCCGTATCGAAAACGTGAAATCGCAAAGAAAAAATTTCTGCGCCCCGCGTATTTGAATGGGGTGATCTATGCTTGAAAGGAGGCTCTCCAGTCAGAGAGAGCGACCAACAACGAGGGCGCGCTAATGGCTACACTAGATTCCATGTCCAGGGACAGCACCCGTCTGAGCGATGGACCCGACTGGACCTTCGAGTTGCTGGATGTCTACCTGGCGGAGATCGACCGGGTGGCCAAACTCTATCGTCTGGATACCTACCCCCATCAGATTGAAGTCATCACCTCGGAACAGATGATGGACGCTTACTCCAGCGTCGGGATGCCGATTAACTATCCGCACTGGTCGTTTGGTAAAAAATTCATTGAGACAGAGCGGCTGTATAAGCACGGGCAGCAGGGATTAGCGTATGAAATCGTCATTAACTCTAACCCATGTATTGCCTATCTGATGGAGGAGAACACCATTACCATGCAGGCGCTGGTGATGGCGCACGCCTGCTATGGACATAACTCGTTCTTCAAAAATAACTATCTGTTCCGCAGCTGGACGGACGCCAGCTCAATCGTTGATTACCTCATCTTCGCCCGTAACTACATTACCGACTGCGAAGAGCGCTACGGCGTGGACGAGGTTGAGAAACTGCTGGACTCCTGCCACGCGCTGATGAACTACGGCGTTGACCGCTATAAGCGTCCGCAGAAGATCTCCTTGCAGGAGGAGAAAGCCCGGCAGAAGAGCCGCGAGGAGTATCTGCAAAGCCAGGTGAATATGCTGTGGCGTACCCTGCCAAAACGTGAGGAGGAGAAAACCGTCGCCGAGGCGCGTCGCTACCCTTCCGAGCCGCAGGAAAACCTGCTCTACTTTATGGAGAAAAACGCCCCGCTGCTGGAGCCGTGGCAGCGTGAGATCCTGCGCATCGTGCGCAAGGTGAGCCAGTATTTCTATCCGCAGAAGCAGACCCAGGTCATGAACGAAGGCTGGGCGACCTTCTGGCACTACACCATTCTGAACCACCTGTATGACGAGGGAAAAGTCTCTGAACGGTTTATGATGGAGTTCCTGCACAGCCACACCAACGTGGTGTTCCAGCCGGCATATAACAGCCCGTGGTACAGCGGTATTAACCCGTACGCGCTCGGCTTTGCCATGTTCCAGGATATCAAGCGTATTTGTCAGTCGCCCACCGAAGAGGACAAATACTGGTTCCCGGATATTGCCGGTTCCGACTGGCTGGAAACGCTGCACTTCGCGATGCGTGATTTTAAGGATGAGAGCTTTATCAGCCAGTTCATGTCGCCGAAGATCATGCGTGATTTCCGCTTCTTCACCGTACTGGATGATGACCGCAACAACTTCCTGGAGATCTCCGCGATCCACAACGAAGAGGGCTATCGCGAGATCCGCTCGCGCCTGTCGTCCCAGTACAACCTGAGTAATCTTGAGCCGAACATTCAGGTCTGGAACGTGGATCTGCGCGGCGATCGCTCTCTGACGTTGCGCTATATTCCGCACAACCGCGCGCCGCTGGATAAGGGGCGTAAGGAAGTGCTGAAGCATGTGCATCGCCTGTGGGGATTTGACGTCTTGCTGGAACAGCAGAACGAAGATGGCAGCGTGGAGCTGCTGGAGCGGTGTCCGGCGCGGTTGAATACGCTGTAGTGGGATTTTTTGCCCGGTGGCGCTACGCTTACCGGGCCTACGGGACCTGTAGGCCGGCTCAGGCGAAGCCGCCACCCGGCGAAAAAAAACCTCTCAATCGAGAGGTTTTTTCTTTTACCGGCCCTGAATCGCTAAATCACCCGGCAGCGTTTTCTGCATCCGGTGCCAGATTTCACCGGAGTCGTGGCCGTAACGACGCACGGTTTCATAGACCTGATCGTGCAGCCCTTCGGTGCAGAGTTTGCTCAGTTTATGATAGAAGCCAAGCGCCAGACTGCGGGCTTCAGGGTTAGCAAAGTAGTGACGACCAATGCGCGTATATAACCCTTTCATTCCATTCAGGATCAGACCGTAAACCGGATTGCCGGAAGCAAACGCCAGACCACGGAACACGTTGTAATCCAGGGTCGCAAAGGCATCCGCGTGGTCTTCCACCTCATTGGCGGTAGCAAGTACCTTCAGCGCATCTTCAGGGTGCTGGCGAAACGCGGTGCGGATGAAAATGGTGGCGATGTTGGTGCGCACGGAAAGCAGATTATCAATCAGCTGCGGTACGCTTTCGTGATCGAGACGCGCCAGCGTTTCCAGAATGTTCAGCCCGGACGTTTCCCAGAAGTTATTCACTTTAGTGGGTTTGCCATGCTGTATCGTCAACCAGCCATCGCGCGCCAGACGCTGGAGCACTTCTCGCAGCGTGGTACGGGTGACGCCAATCAGTTCAGAGAGTTCGCGTTCAGCAGGTAGAATTGATCCCGCAGGGAAACGATTATTCCAGATGCTTTCAATGATGTACTCTTCCGCGAAACCCGCCGGGCTCTGCGCCTTAATGACCATAGTGAGATTTCCATTACACAGCTTTAGCAAATTGCACTCATCATACCAGAGGCGTGCAGAGGCAGATAGCGCAGCAGAGACAGAAAAGAGGGATCGCCGTTTCATTTTTATGAAATTTACAAATGGCTTAATCCCCCGCTTTGCCGCCATTTTTGCGTATACTGATGTCTTGTCTTATTTGACGGGGAAAGGACGTCTGTCGTGGAAATTTCATTTGGGCGCGCGCTGTGGCGCAACTTTTTAGGTCAGTCACCTGACTGGTACAAACTCACTTTACTGGTATTCCTGGTCGTTAATCCCGTTATCTTTTTGCTGGATCCCTTCGTTGCCGGGTGGATGTTGGTCGCCGAGTTTATCTTTACCCTGGCGATGGCGCTGAAGTGCTATCCGCTGTTGCCCGGCGGGCTGCTGGCGCTGGAAGCCGTGGTCATTGGAATGACCAGCGCGGAGCATGTTAAAAACGAGATAGCGTCGAATCTTGAAGTCCTGCTGCTGCTGATCTTCATGGTGGCGGGGATCTACTTTATGAAGCAGCTTCTGCTGTTTATCTTCACCCGTTTGCTGTTGAGCATTCCGTCGAAAACGCTGCTCTCGCTGGCGTTTTGCCTCGCCGCAGCCTTCCTCTCTGCCTTCCTGGATGCGCTGACGGTCGTGGCGGTAGTGATCAGCGTCGCCGTCGGCTTTTACGGGATTTACCACCGGGTGGCCTCGTCTCGTCCTGGCGATAACTTGCAGGACGACAGCCACGTTGAGGCGCACAACCGCGATGTGCTGGAACAGTTCCGCGCATTTCTGCGCAGCCTGATGATGCATGCAGGCGTGGGGACGGCGCTGGGCGGCGTGATGACCATGGTCGGGGAGCCGCAAAACCTGATTATCGCCAAAGCAGCTGAGTGGCATTTTGGCGAATTTTTCCTGCGCATGGCGCCGGTCAGCGTACCCGTGCTGGTCTGCGGGTTAGCCACCTGTGTGCTGGTCGAAAAATTCAACCTCTTTGGGTATGGCGCGACGTTGCCCGATCAGGTCCGCCAGGAGCTGCATAAGTTTGACGAGCAGAGCCGCAAACAACGCACGCGCCAGGAGACGCTGCGCCTGATTGCACAGGGTTTCATCGGCGTGTGGCTTATCGCTGCGCTGGCCTTCCACCTTGCCGAGGTGGGGCTGATTGGCCTGTCGGTAATTATCCTTGCAACCAGCCTGGGCGGCGTTACGGACGAACATGCTATTGGAAAAGCCTTTACCGAAGCGCTGCCGTTTACCGCCCTGCTGGCGGTGTTTTTTGCCGTCGTGGCGGTGATTATTGACCAACATCTGTTCGCGCCGATCATCGCGTTTGTGCTTCAGGCTACGCCAGATTCGCAGCTAACGCTGTTCTATTTGTTTAACGGTCTGTTGTCCTCTATATCTGATAACGTCTTTGTCGGGACGGTATACATCAATGAGGCCAAAGCCGCGATGGAGCAAGGGATTGTCAGCAGTGAACAGTTCGAGCTGCTGGCGGTGGCGATCAATACCGGAACCAACCTCCCCTCCGTGGCAACCCCGAACGGTCAGGCGGCATTCCTCTTCCTGCTGACCTCGGCGCTGGCGCCACTCATACGACTTTCTTATGGAAGAATGGTCTGGATGGCGCTGCCGTATACGCTGGTGCTTACCCTGGTTGGTTTACTGTGCATCAAAATTACTCTCGTTCCCTGTACGCAATGGTTATTGCAAGCAGGTATACTTGCGGCGCATTAAAATTCGTTTACACTGCGCTGTCTAAGCATGTTCCAGGGAAATGATTATGTTGCGATTTTTGAACCAGTGCTCACGCGGTCGCGGAGCGTGGTTGTTGATGGCCCTGACCGCCTTTGCGCTGGAAATGGTCGCGCTGTGGTTTCAGCATGTGATGGGGCTGAAACCTTGCGTACTGTGTATTTATGAGCGTTGTGCGCTGTTCGGCATTATGGGCGCGGGTCTGGTAGGTGCGATTGCACCCAAATCACCGTTACGCTATGCGGCAATTGCCATCTGGCTGTACAGCGCCGGGAAAGGCATTGCGCTTGCCTGGGAGCACACCCAAATGCAGCTTCACCCGTCGCCGTTTATGACCTGCGATTTTGCCGCCCGCTTCCCGAGCTGGCTGCCGCTGGATAAATGGCTGCCGCAGGTGTTTGTGGCCTCCGGTGACTGCTCTGTACGCCAGTGGGAATTCCTGACGCTGGAGATGCCGCAGTGGCTGGTGGGCATTTTTGTCGCCTACTTTGTGGTGGCGCTGCTGGTGCTGATTGCCCAGCCGTTCAAACCAAAGAAACGCGATCTTTTTGGACGGTAAAAGCAAAACGGCAACGTCAGTTTTGCAGGTCGGGTAAGCGCAGCGCCACTCGACAAAATTGCGCACAATAAAAAACCCGCCTCGGCGGGTTTTTTATTGTCACCGATTAGGGTGATTCATAATGTGGTCTTCCCAGTCCCGCACCTCGGACTCTTTCACCGCTATGTGGCGCACGGAAATACGTTCACCGTGCATCGCCGCTTTCGACCCCGTCAACAGCGGATGCCATGTGGGCAGATCTTTCCCTTCCGCCAGCAGGCGATACGCGCAGGTATGCGGCAGCCACTCAAAGGTCGGTAGATTTTCACGGGTTAACTTGATGCAGTCCGGCTCATATTCGAAACGGCGCTCATAGTTGCGGCACTGGCAGGTTTTGATGTTTAACTGCTTGCAGGCTACGTTGGTGAAATAGATCTCGTCCGAATCTTCATCCATCAGCTTATGCAGGCAGCACTGCCCGCAGCCGTCACACAACGATTCCCACTCCGCGTCGGTCATGTCGTCGAGAGTTTTGCTTTGCCAGAAAGGAATGTCGTTCATCGGGATGTCCACACGTCAAAATAGAGCGCACCTTATAACGAGTCTGGCACGTTGATGCAAGTTTTGCCGCCCTTTTCAGGCGGCAAGGTGCTTTTACAGCACGCGGGTTTTCAGCGACAGGCCGTTAAAACTGACATCCAGTTCGTCGCCGCTAAGCAGCGGCCCCACACCTTCCGGAGTGCCGGTGAGGATCACGTCGCCAGGTTTCAGGGTGAAGAAGCGGCTCATGTAGGCAATCAGCGGAACGATCTTATGGATCATGTCAGCGGTCGTTCCCTGCTGGCGGATCTCGCCGTTGACCTTCAGGCTGAGCGGCGTGTTCTGCGGATCGTCGGTAAATTCACTCACCGGAATGAAACCGGAAATCGGGCATGAATTATCAAAACCCTTCGCTTTTTCCCACGGCTGCCCCGCTTTCTTCATTTTGCCCTGAACATCACGCAGCGTCAGGTCAAGCGCGACACCGTAACCCGCAATCGCTTTCTCTACATGCTCTTCGGTCGCCTGGCGCAGCGTCGCGCCGATCAGCACCGCCAGCTCCACTTCATGATGCACCGAGCCCAGTCCCTGCGGCAGAACCAGCGGCTGGCGAATATCGCACAGTGCGGTTTCTGGCTTAATAAACAGAACCGGCTCTTCCGGCACGGCGCTGCCCATCTCCTGAATATGTTTTGCATAGTTGCTGCCCACGCAGACCACTTTGCTGACGGGATAATCCAGTAATGCACCTTGCCAGTTATGATGTTGATACATGGTCGACCCCTAATCGGTTGATGAGTTGTTCCCGGAAGGACCCGGGCTTATTTCTTTCCGCTCACCTCAAGATGCTGTTTTAATAAATTCTCCGGTGGCGGCGGAAGCTGTAAATAATAGCCCTGCTCGGTTAACGCCTTTTTGACTTTCTCCAGATCGGCGTTCACCAGCTTCTTACGGCCGTCCAGCGGCAGCAGCATCGCCAGCTGCGGTCGGCCAAAGCTTTTCATTAATTCTTCAGGCACGCGGGAAAAATCGTCTTTCTTTTCGACATAAAGGTAGGTCTGGTCGCGGCTGGTACTTCTGTAGATCACACAAAACATGTTTTTACTCTGAATTAACGGGTGGTTGCTTGCCTCAATATACTCCTGACTATAACATGCCTGATACTCTTCGGAATATCGCGGCGATGTGTTGCGGTTAATAGCAAATTGAGTAAGGCCAGGATGTCAAATACGCCCATCGAGCTTAAAGGCAGTAGCTTCACCTTATCAGTGGTTCATTTGCATGATGCAAAACCCGAGGTTATTCGTCAGGCGTTAGAAGACAAAATCGCGCAGGCTCCCGCTTTTCTTAAGCATGCTCCTGTCGTCGTCAATGTAAGCGACCTTGAGGGGCCGGTTAACTGGAAGCGGCTCCAGCAGGCCGTCGCCTCCACGGGGTTGCGCATCGTGGGCATAAGCGGCTGCAAAGACGCAGAGTTAAAAGCCGAAATTGAACGCGCGGGTTTGCCCTTGTTAAACGAGGGCAAAGAAAAAGCCCCACGTGCAACGCCTGCAACCGTTCCCGCTCCCCCGCCTCCGGCGCAAAATGTAGCCCCAGTCACAAAAACGCGATTGATTGATCTGCCGGTTCGTTCCGGTCAGCGCATTTATGCGCCAAACTGTGATCTGATTGTTACAAGCCACGTCAGTGCGGGCGCTGAACTGATTGCAGATGGCAATATTCACGTTTACGGTATGATGCGTGGACGTGCGCTTGCGGGCGCCAGCGGCGATCGAGAAGCACAAATTTTTTGTACTCACCTGACGGCAGAACTGGTGTCTATCGCAGGTGAATATTGGCTGAGCGATAAAATCCCAGCCGAATTTTATGGCAAAGCGGCCCGTCTGCAACTGGCAGATAACGCTTTGACCGTTCAACCGTTAAATTGATCCCTTTTAACAAGGAATTTCTATGGCACGCATTATTGTTGTGACTTCGGGTAAAGGAGGCGTTGGCAAGACCACCTCCAGCGCGGCCATCGCTACTGGTTTGGCCCAGAAGGGAAAGAAAACCGTCGTAATCGACTTCGATATCGGTCTGCGTAACCTGGACCTGATCATGGGTTGCGAGCGTCGCGTGGTGTATGACTTCGTGAACGTCATTCAGGGCGATGCCACCCTTAACCAGGCGCTGATTAAAGATAAGCGTACCGAGAACCTCTACATTCTTCCGGCGTCCCAGACCCGTGATAAAGACGCCCTGACCCGCGAAGGCGTGGAAAAGGTGCTCGACGATCTGAAAAAGATGGAGTTCGACTTCGTGGTCTGCGACTCCCCGGCCGGTATCGAAACCGGCGCGCTGATGGCGCTCTACTTCGCGGATGAAGCCATCATCACCACCAACCCGGAGGTCTCGTCAGTACGTGATTCCGATCGTATTCTCGGCATTCTGGCCTCGAAATCCCGTCGCGCGGAAAATGGCCAGGAGCCAATCAAAGAGCACCTGCTGCTGACCCGCTACAACCCGGGCCGGGTGAACAAAGGTGACATGCTGAGCATGGAAGACGTGCTGGAGATCCTGCGCATCAAACTGGTTGGCGTGATCCCGGAAGATCAGTCCGTGTTGCGCGCCTCTAACCAGGGCGAGCCCGTGATCCTGGATACACAGGCAGACGCGGGTAAAGCGTATGCGGATACCGTTGACCGTCTGCTGGGAGAAGAACGTCCTTTCCGCTTCATTGAAGAAGAGAAGAAAGGTTTCCTCAAACGCCTGTTCGGAGGATAAGTTATGGCATTACTGGACTTTTTTCTCTCGCGGAAAAAAAGCACCGCCAACATCGCAAAAGAACGTCTGCAAATCATTGTGGCGGAACGTCGTCGTAGCGACGCCGAACCGCACTACCTGCCGCAGCTGCGCAAAGACATTCTGGAAGTGATCTGCAAATACGTGCAGATTGACCCGGAAATGGTCACCGTTCAGCTGGAGCAAAAAGACGGGGATATTTCGATTCTGGAGCTGAACGTCACGCTTCCGGAAGCGGAAGAGTCGCGTTAATCCGGTTGTGGTTTTGTAGGCCGGGCAAGCATCGCGCCCCCCGGCAATTTCCCCGGTGGCGCTGCGCTTACCGGGGCTACAATTCTTTAGCGCGGATACACTTCCAGCAGGGTATTCAGGCGTTCGGCCATCAGTTCCCCCCGCCATCCGGCGACCAGCTCCGGTAAACCATTTTGCGGTTTCAACTTCCAGTGCCAGTTCAGCAGCTGGTTAATCTGACGACGTGAAGCCAGCAGTTCGGCACTCAGTTTGCTTTCCCCCGCCACCGTCTGCACCAGCGCTTTGATATCTTTGAATGCCTTGCGGTAGCCCGGCATATCCATCAGGTTAAGCAGTGGTTCTGGCAGTGCGTCCTCCGGCAGCTGCTGAGCTTTCTCTACCAGCGCGAGCAGCGTTTTACCGTGGAAACGGATCTCACTCCCGGAAAGGCCAATGCTGTCCAGTTCGCCAAGGCTACCCGGCATATAGCGCGCCACCGCCCACAGGTGTTCTTCACGCACCACGAAGTTAACCGCCAGATCGCGCTCACGTGCTTTACGCAGACGCCAGTCAGCCAGCAGTTGCAGACAGGCCAGCTGGCGGGTGCGCAGCTGCCAGGCGTTGGTGATGTCACGCCAGGCCTCTTTCGGATCAACCACTTCCTGACGACGCTGCTGCGTCATGCGGCACTCGTCCAGTGCGGCAGACAGCCAACCGGACGCCTCAGCCTCTTTCATAAGCTGGCCGGCAATTGGAAGAAGGTAAAAGACGTCTGCCGCGGCGTATTCAAGCTGACGCGCCGTTAGGGGACGCGCGAGCCAGTCGGTACGCGATTCGCTCTTATCCAGCGTCAGACCGGTGTACTCTTCCACCATCGCGGCGAAGCCCCAGGAGAGCGGACGACCGCTGAACGCCGCGAGGATCTGGGTATCAATCAGCGGCTGCGGCATGATGCCAAAAGTGTTGAGAAAGACTTCCAGATCTTCACTGCCCGCGTGCAGATATTTGGTCACGGCGGTATCCAGCAACAGCTCGCGCATTGGCGCCCAGTCGGTAATGCCGAGGGGGTCAATCAATGACACGTGTTTGCCGTCATACATCTGAATCAGACCCAGCTGCGGATAGTACGTTCGGGTGCGGACAAATTCCGTATCCAGGGCGATAGCGGGAAATTCACGCGTCACCTCGCACAGTGAAGCCAGCTCGTCGTTGGTAGTGATCATCTGGTAATTCAAATCGGACTCTCTTTTGTTTGCGCCCATAAAAAACGCCGGCTTAACCGGCGTCTGGGCGATTAACGTGAAGCTCAGGCCTTATTGTCCACTTTGGCACGGGCTTCGTCACGTAATTCTCGTCGTAATATCTTCCCGACGTTGGATTTCGGCAGCTCATCCCGGAATTCCACCAGCTTCGGCACTTTATAGCCCGTCAGCTGACGGCGACAGAACGTTATCAGCGCATCCTCGGTCAGAGAAGGATCTTTCTTGACCACAAATATCTTCACCGCTTCACCGCTGCTGCCGGAAGGAACGCCCACCGCCGCCACTTCCAGCACGCCGCTGTGCTGCATCACCACGTCTTCGATTTCGTTCGGATAGACGTTAAACCCTGACACCAGGATCATGTCTTTCTTGCGATCGACGATGCGCAGGAAGCCTTCGTCATCCATCACCGCGATGTCGCCCGTGTGCAGCCAGCCGTCTTTGATGATCTCATCCGTGGCATCCGGACGTTGCCAGTAGCCCAGCATCACCTGCGGCCCTCTGACGCATAGCTCCCCTGGCTCACCGTGAGGCACTTCGTTATCCTCATCATCCACCAGTTTTGCTTCCGTCGACGGGACCGGCAGACCGATACTGCCGCTGTGGTAGTCGATGTCATGCGGGTTAACGCTGACCAGCGGGGCGCACTCCGTCAGGCCATAGCCTTCCAGCAGATACTGCCCGGTGAGTTTCACCCAGCGCTCGGCAACAGCCTGCTGAACCGGCATCCCGCCGCCCGCGGAGAGGTGCAGCGTGGAGAAATCGAGCTGCTGGAACTCTTTATTGTTAAGCAGCGCGTTAAACAGGGTGTTCACGCCGGTCATGGCGGTGAACGGGTATTTCGCCAGCTCTTTGACCAGCCCCGGGATATCGCGCGGGTTGGTGATCAATACGTTTTGACCGCCAAGCTCGATAAACAGCAGGCAGTTCATGGTCAGCGCAAAAATGTGATACAGCGGAAGCGCGGTGATCACCAGCTCCTTGCCCGGGTGCAGCAGCGGCCCGTAGGTGGCGTTAACCTGCTCAAGGTTCGCCAGCATGTTACGGTGGGTCAGCATCGCCCCTTTCGCCACGCCGGTGGTGCCGCCCGTGTATTGCAGGAAGGCCAGATCCTCGGACACGATCTCCGGCTTTACGTATTGCATCCGGTAGCCCGCATGCAGGGCGCGGCGGAAGGAGATGGCATCCGGCAGGTGGTATTTCGGCACCAGCCGCTTAACGTATTTAACGACAAAGTTGACCAGCGTACCTTTCGCGGTAGAGAGCTGGTCACCCATGCGCGTCAGGATGACGTGCTTAACCTGAGTTTTTTCAACGACTTTTTCCAGCGTGTGGGCAAAGTTGGAGACAATCACAATCGCCGCCGCGCCGCTGTCATTCAACTGATGTTCCAGCTCGCGCGGGGTATAGAGCGGGTTAACGTTAACCACGATCATCCCTGCCCTGAGGATGCCGAACAGCGCCACCGGGTATTGCAGAAGGTTTGGCATCATCAGCGCGACGCGATCCCCTTTCTGCAAGCCCAACCCTTCCTGTAAATAGGCCGCAAACGCCCGGCTGCGTTCTTCCAGCTTACGGAAGGTCATCACTTCGCCCATATTCACAAACGCGGGCTGGTCAGCGTAGCGCCGTACCGAGTGTTCAAATAATTCAATCAGGGATTGATAACGGTCAGGATTGATCTCCGCAGGGACATCCGCGGGATAACGGTTAAGCCAAACCTTTTTCAATGCATCACCTCTGAAATGAGTGTTCGTCGTCATCACAGCCCCGATAATAAACAGTTTGTTAACATTATATTAACTCAGCGTACCAGTTTATTAATTGTTCAGATTGCAGGTTGCGAAGCGCGTCACTCTTTTTTTTCGTTTTATCCGTAAAAAAACAGAGACAGCGGCTGAGCCGCTGTCTCTTTCCTAGCAATAACAGTAACTTACTCAGTTACTATTGTTTGAACCTGTGCAGGGCCTGGATTGTACCACCCCCAGCCACCGTAGCCGTAACGATACGGATGCGGTCCCCACATCCACGGATCGATTGGCTGTGGCGGCATCACCACCTGCTGGGCGATACGCCAGCGTTTGTAGCCGTTCACCTGCATGGTCATAAATTTGTATGGCGTATGGCCGATTTTCCCCGCCACCGAACCAGTAATCGGCCCGACGACGGTCACCAGCTGCCCGCGGAAATCTACCGGATCGAGGAAGCCGCTGACGTCAGCGTAGATCCGCCCGCGCGAGGCTTCACCCAGAACAGGCCGCGCGCCGTCGTCCAGCGGGACAGTGGCAATCTCCAGCCGGGTTTTCCCCTGCTGGTTTAGCACTTCAACCACCTTGCCGCCAAACCGCGCTTCCTGCCCGACATACAACTCCGGGGCATTCATCACGCGTACCAGATCCTGCTGTGGCGTCGGGCTGGTGCCCTTGATCGCATCAGGAACGGTGACGCACCCGCTCAGTGCTATGGCAACCGCGCCTGCCATAAGAAAGCGTACAACTTTAGTCTGAACCGCCATGATGCGACTCCTTTTTCTCAGTTCCTGTTACTGAGATTCACTCGCGGCCAGGAAGTTTCTTCCACGCGACGGTGTTTCGTAAATAAACCGGTTCAGCATGTTCAACCGCCACGGTTTTTCCTGCGGCAAGTAGCTGACAGGCAATCGGCAGCATATCTTCTGCGGCGGGCAGGAGCATGTTACCGTCCACCAGCGTAAGGCCGGTGTCCTCCGCCATCTCAGGCCATGCCGCCCAGCCGGTTCCGACCGTCGCCCACTCACCGGAGAGCTGTTTCAGGCGCCCGGTGACGGCTTCAGGTTTAAGCACCGCTTCCGTCTCTTCGCCGTGCCAGACGCCGTTTTCGTCACGGGTGTACTCCGCCCAGTAGACTTCCCCCATGCGGGCATCAATCGCAGCCAGCACGCGGGTGGCGCCGGTCATGCGCCATGCTCCCTGGGCCATGGTCGCAAGCGTGGAGACGCCGATCATCGGCAGGTCAGCGCCCAGCGCCAGCCCCTGCGCAATGCCAATCCCGATACGTACGCCCGTAAAGCTGCCCGGACCACGGCCGTAGGCCAGCGCGTCGAGGTCAGTCAGGGCGGTGTTGCCCTCGGTTAAAATGGTTTTTACCAGGGGCAGAATACGTTGGGTGTGTTCCCGTGGGCACTCTTCGAAATGAGCAAAAATCGTACCGTCGTTCCACAGGGCAACGGAACAGGCCTCTGTCGCGGTATCAATAGCCAGAATTCGCATCAGTCGTCGCGCTCTCGCAATGGTCAGTCACAAAATGGCGCGCATCTTAACACACTCCGGGAAGAATTACTCCGCCGTCGGGTTCGCCAGGAAGCGGACCGCGCGTTTAATATCCCGCGTGCGCGGCGCGGGCGGCAGGCTGGCGAGGAAGGTCGCGCCGTAGGGACGCATCACCAGGCGGTTGTCGCAGATCACCAGCACCCCGCGATCGGTGACGTCGCGGATCAGTCGCCCTACCCCCTGTTTAAGCGTGATGACCGCGTCCGGCAGCTGGACGTCGTCGAACGGATCGCCCCCGCGCAGACGGCAGTCCTCCATGCGCGCTTTCAGAAGCGGATCGTCCGGCGATGTAAACGGCAGCTTATCGATAATCACCAGCGAGAGCGTGTCGCCGCGCACGTCCACCCCTTCCCAGAAGCTGCTGGTCGCCACCAGCAGGGCATTACCGGCGCTGACAAACTGCTGGAGCAGCTGGCCTTTACTGGTTTCTCCCTGCAACAGCACCGGTAGCGTCATGGTGGCGCGGAACTGCTCGGCCAGATCGCGCATCATGGCGTGTGAGGTGCAGAGCATAAAGCAGCGCCCGTTGTTGGCCTCGATCATCGGCTTCAGCATGGCCGCCAGATGGCGCGCCGCGCCCGGCTGGTTAGGCAGCGGCAGATTGCGCGGCACGCACAGCAGCGCCTGTCTCTCATAGTCGAACGGGCTCGGCAGAAGCAGGGATTCCGCCTGCTCAATGCCGAGGCGCTCGGTAAAGTGGTGCAGATCGTCATTGACCGACAGCGTGGCCGAGGTAAAGACCCAGGTGCCGGGCTTTTGCGCCATCACCTCTTTAAATTTATCAGCAACGGTCAGCGGCGTGAGCGCCAGGGTGAAGTGGCGCGAGGTACATTCGTACCAGTAGCTGTAGCCCGGCTGGTTGATCTCTTTCAGCCGCTTCAGCCGCCCACGGTAAAGCGTGGCGCGCTCGAAGGCGGCGTCCAGCAGCGCTGAACGTCCGAGGGACAGCTTCGCCACGTCGTAACAGAGTTCAAGGGCATCATCGAGCAGCAGCAGCGCGCGCTGGATATTTTTGTCTGCGAGCAGTTCGCGCAGGTTGCCGCGATAGCCCGGCTCGCCAAGCTGTAAGCGGAAATCCTGTGCGCATTGCGCCAGGCGGTCCGCGCACTTCTGCAACTGCTGGGTATCTTTGAGTTCGGTGCGATAGGCAATGGTAATATCTTTCGCCAGATCCTGAAGCTGACGGCTGGAGAGCGACTGACCAAAATACTGGCTGGCGATGTCCGGTAGCTGATGGGCTTCATCGAAGATCATCACCTCCGCCTCCGGGATCAGCTCGCCGAAACCACTGTCCTTGACCACCATATCCGCAAGAAACAGGTGATGGTTCACCACCACCACGTCGGCGTCCATCGCGGTTTTACGCGCTTTCACCACAAAACAGTCTTTATACAGCGGGCAGTCGCTGCCGAGGCAGTTGTCATTGGTGCTGGTCACCAGCGGCCAGGCCGGGGAGTCTTCCGGCACGCTCGCGCAGGTGCTGATGTCCCCCTCCTCCGTCTGGTTGGCCCAGGCGCGCAGGACGATCACATCGCTCAGGGTTTGTACCGGCAGGTCGCCGCCCGCCAGCGCCTGCTGTTCAAGACGCTCCAGACACAGGTAGTTAGAACGCCCTTTCAGCAAGGCCAGACGCCCTTTGTATTTCAGCGCTTTCGCCACCGTGGGTAAATCGCGGCTGTAGAGCTGATCCTGGAGCGCTTTTGATCCCGTAGAGATGATCACCTTCTTTTTCGCCCGCAGCGCAGGAGCGAGGTAAGCATACGTTTTCCCCGTACCGGTACCGGCCTCCACGACCAGCGGCTGCGCCTTGTCGATAGCGTGCGCAACGGCATGCGCCATCTGACGTTGGGGTTCGCGCGGTTTAAAGCCGGGAATAGCCTGTGCTAACTGACCCTCTGGGGAAAAATCGTCTGCCACGGTGTTCTCTCACTGTATTTTTGCACAGGGATTATGTCAGCCCCTTCTCTCCGGTGCCACCCCAAATAGTGACGACGGCGGAACATTATGGCAGTCTTGCCGCCTGACGACGAAAGATAACGAGGATACGTTTATGACAATTACGCGCATTGATGCCGAAGCCCGCTGGTCTGATGTGGTGATCCACAACCAGACGCTGTACTACATCGGCGTCCCTGCCAATCTGGACGCCGACGCCTTCGAGCAGACCGCCAACACCCTGGCGCAGATCGACGCCGTACTGGAAAAACAGGGCAGCGACAAATCCCGCATTCTGGATGCGACGATTTTTCTGGCGAATAAAGACGATTTCGCGGCGATGAATAAAGCATGGGATGCGTGGGTGGTGGCGGGTCACGCGCCTGTACGCTGCACCGTACAGGCCACGCTGATGAAACCGGAATATAAGGTTGAGATCAAGATTATCGCGGCAGTGTAAGCCGGTTATTCTTCATCTTCATCCTCAAAGCGCGCCACGATCCGCTCGCCGGTATGGGTGGCGCGAAGTTCTTCCGCGACCTGGGAAATTGCCTGTCCGCTGCTCATCCCCTGGGACATCAGCTCCTGAATACGTTCAACGGCTTTCTGCTGTTGGTCATGGCTGAGAGAAGGTAAACCTGCAAACATCGTTAACTCCTGCTAAATTATTCGCGCTAATTATTTCACGCTGCCCGGTAGTATGCCATACATGAACATGCGCTTCCCCACTGTTATGACCTTGCCCTGGCGTGCTGACGCCGCCGAGTTCTGGTTTGCCCGTCTAAGCCACCTTCCTTTTGCCATGCTGCTGCACTCCGGCCATGCTGATCACCCCTACAGCCGCTTTGATATTCTGGTGGCCGACCCGGTTAAAACGCTGACGACCGATGCGCTGTCGCCAACGGACGATCCGCTGATGCGGCTTCAGAACGAGATCGATGCTCTGGGCTTAACTGCCACACCGGATCCGGATCTGCCTTTCCAGGGGGGCGCGCTGGGCCTGTTTGGTTACGATCTGGGTCGCCGTTTCGAAAAGCTGCCCGAGCATGCGCAGGCGGATATTTCCCTGCCGGATATGGCGGTGGGGCTGTATGACTGGGCGCTGATCGTGGATCACCGTAAGCAGACGGTTTCTCTGCTGAGCCACCGGGACGTACAGGCGCGTCTGTCCTGGCTTGAGGCGCAACGGCCCGCCGCCCCGGAACACTTTATGCTGACCTCCGGCTGGCGCTCGAACATGAGCGCGGAGGAATACGCGGAAAAATTCTCCCGTGTGCAGGCGTATCTTCACAGTGGCGACTGTTATCAGGTCAACCTTGCCCAGCGTTTCCAGGCGGCGTACAAGGGAGACGAATGGCAGGCGTTTACCCGCCTCAATGCCAGCAATAAGGCCCCGTTCAGTGCATTTTTACGCTTTGAACACGGCGCCATACTCAGCCTTTCGCCTGAGCGTTTTATCCACCTGGCTGACGGTATGATTCAGACCCGCCCAATAAAGGGCACACTGCCGCGCCTTGCCAACGCCGACGCCGACCGCCAGCAGGCGGAGACGCTGGCGGCCTCTCCCAAAGATCGTGCCGAAAACCTGATGATTGTCGATCTGATGCGCAATGATATTGGTCGCGTCGCCGAGCCGGGCAGCGTGCGCGTGCCGGAGCTGTTCGTCGTGGAGCCTTTCCCGGCGGTGCATCATCTGGTCAGCACCATCACCGCACGCCTGCCGGCCTCGCGAACCGCCTGCGATCTGCTCCGCGCCGCGTTTCCGGGCGGCTCCATCACCGGCGCGCCGAAGGTCCGGGCGATGGAGATCATCGACGAACTGGAACCACATCGCCGCAACGCCTGGTGCGGCAGCATCGGCTATGTGAGTCTGTGCGGCACCATGGATACCAGCATCACTATTCGCACCCTGACGGCGTGCGACGGTAACCTGTACTGTTCCGCAGGCGGTGGCATTGTGGCCGATAGCCAGGTCGAGGCGGAATATCAGGAAACCTTTGATAAAGTGAATCGTATCCTGAAACAACTGGAGAACTCACGGTGAAGAAAGACAACCTGACGCTGGATGATTTTCTGTCACGCTTTCAGCTTCTGCGGCCCCAGGTTAGCCGCGCCACGCTGAATCAACGTCAGGCGGCGGTGCTGATCCCGGTCGTGCGCCGTGAGCAGCCGGGTCTGTTGCTTACCCAGCGCTCACCGCATATGCGAAAACACGCCGGTCAGGTTGCGTTTCCGGGCGGCGCGGTGGACAGCACCGATGCATCCCTGATTGCCGCCGCACTGCGTGAAGCGCATGAGGAAGTGGCGATCCCCCCGGAGACAGTCGAGGTGATCGGCGTGCTGCCGCCAGTGGACAGCGTAACCGGTTTTCAGGTCACGCCGGTCGTTGGCATTATTCCGCCCGATCTTCAGTATCACGCCAGCGTCGATGAAGTTTCAGCGGTGTTCGAAATGCCGCTGGAAGAGGCCCTTCGTCTGGGCCGCTATCACCCACTGGATATTCACCGCCGCGGACACGATCATCGGGTCTGGCTGTCGTGGTATCAGCATTATTTTGTCTGGGGCATGACGGCAGGCATCATTCGTGAGCTGGCCCTGCAAATCGGCCTGAAGCCTTGACTATACTTTACATTCCACCCTTTTCTGGCAGGTTTGCGATCGGCGTCGCGCTATTAGCAAAACCATCGTTAACCATTAGTTTAATTCATGTGAATAGTTAAGCCGAGGTTGGTGTTCCCTCTTACACTATGCGCAGTTATAACATCGTTACTGGAACCCCAGTAACCCTGTCAGGAGTGTGAAAGTGATTAGTATATTCGACATGTTCAAAGTGGGGATTGGTCCTTCCTCTTCCCACACTGTAGGGCCGATGAAGGCCGGTAAACAGTTCGTCGATGATCTGGTCGAAAAAGGATTACTGGAAAGCGTTACCCGTGTCGCCGTAGACGTTTACGGTTCACTGTCATTAACGGGTAAAGGCCACCACACCGATATCGCCATTATTATGGGTCTGGCAGGCAATATGCCGGACACTGTTGATATTGATGCCATTCCGGCATTTATCCGCGACGTGGAAACGCGCGGACGCTTACTGCTGGCTAACGGTCAGCACGAAGTGGACTTCCCGCAGGATGACGGGATGCGTTTTCGTAGCGACAACCTGCCGCTGCATGAAAACGGCATGACCATCCACGCCTGGAGCGGCGAAAAAGAGATCTACAGTAAAACCTACTACTCCATCGGCGGCGGCTTTATCGTTGACGAAGAACACTTTGGTAAAGAGAGCGCGGGCGACGTCAATGTGCCCTATCCGTTTAAATCGGCCACCGAGATGCTGGGCTACTGCAAAGAGACCGGTCTGTCCCTGTCCGGCATGGTGATGCAGAATGAACTGGCGCTGCACAGCAAGAAAGAGATCGAAGACTATTTTGCTAACGTGTGGCAAACCATGCGCGCCTGTATTGACCGCGGGATGAACACCGAGGGTGTTCTGCCTGGGCCTCTGCGCGTACCGCGTCGTGCCTCTGCGCTGCGCCGCATGCTGGTCACCACCGACAAGTTCTCCAATGACCCAATGAACGTGGTCGACTGGGTGAACATGTTTGCCCTCGCGGTTAACGAAGAGAACGCAGCGGGTGGTCGCGTGGTGACGGCGCCGACCAACGGCGCGTGCGGTATCGTTCCGGCGGTGCTGGCCTATTACGATCACTTTATTGAGCCCGTGACACCGGATATCTATATCCGTTATTTCCTCGCGGCAGGCGCTATCGGCGCGCTGTACAAAATGAATGCGTCCATCTCTGGTGCCGAAGTAGGCTGTCAGGGTGAAGTGGGCGTGGCCTGCTCTATGGCGGCAGCGGGTCTGGCGGAACTGTTGGGCGCCAGCCCTGAGCAGGTGTGCGTGGCGGCGGAAATCGGTATGGAGCACAACCTCGGTCTGACCTGTGACCCGGTTGCCGGTCAGGTGCAGGTGCCGTGCATTGAGCGTAACGCCATCGCCTCCGTCAAAGCGATCAACGCCTCGCGTATGGCGATGCGCCGTACCAGCGAGCCACGCGTGTCGCTGGATAAGGTTATTGAAACCATGTACGAAACCGGCAAGGACATGAACGCGAAGTACCGTGAGACCTCGCGCGGCGGTCTGGCCATTAAGGTGCAGTGCGACTAAGCCTTCCTTTCGCCCATCTGCAACAGATGGGCGAATTTTCCCCTCTCGTCTCGTCGCTTCACGTATTCCCCACTACACTGTCACTGTTGCGTCTGGCTTTTCTGGCCGGTGCTTAACAGGCGACCGTTCATGCAAACTGCACAAACGATCATTAAAGACTATCGCCGAAAACGCGTTATCGTCTGTGTCACGGTTGCGCTCGTTACGCTCGTCCTGACGCTGGGCATTCGCTTTATTTCACAGCGCAACATAAATCAGGATCGGATCCACGACTTTACCCACCACACCGTGCGTGCGCTTGATAAGGTGCTTCTCTCGTTAGAGGTCCAGCGTGAAACGCTACTTTCACTGGTTGGCATACCCTGTTCCGAAGCAAATCTGATCCTGCGAAAACAGGCGGCGATCCTCCAGACCGTACGCTCCATCGCCCTCATTCAAGACGGAATACTGTATTGCTCAAGCGTCTTTGGCAGCCGTAATGTGCCCGTCAGTGAGTTTGTGCCGGAGCTTCCAGTCAGTGAATCCAGGCTGCTGCTGTCGACTGACCGGTGGCTGGTAAAAGGCAGCCCGGTACTGATTCAGTGGTCTCCCGTTGCGGGCGACGGCAACGACGGGGTGATGGAGGTGGTGAATATCGATCTCATCACTAAAATGATTCTCGAGCCGCAGCGGCCGCAGATCACCGACGTTGTCCTGAGAGTAGGAGATAACTTCCTCCGCGACGGGCAACAGGTGACGACTACGCCGACCTTCGATGAAAACGCCTCCCTGCTGGAACAGTCGTCACAACATTACCCTTTCAGCGTCACGGTGAGCGGCCCCGGGCCTGGCGAAATGGCGTTAAAAAATCTGCCCACCCAGCTGCCGCTGGCGTTGATGCTCAGCTTACTGATGGGCTATATCGCCTGGCTCGCCACGGCGCGGCGAATCAGTTTCACCTGGGAAATCAACATGGGAATTGCGGCCAGGGAGTTTGAGCTCTTCTGCCAGCCGCTGGTGAATGCCCGCACCCGGGAATGCGTCGGCGTCGAGATCCTCCTGCGCTGGAACAACCCGCGTCAGGGATGGATTTCGCCCGATGTCTTTATCCCTCTGGCCGAAGAACATAACCTGATTGTTCCGCTTACCCGCTACGTCATCAGCGAAACGGTGCGGCAGATAGGCTATTTCCCTGCCTCGCGCGATTTCCATATCGGCATTAACGTGGCCGCCAGCCATTTTCGCCGCGCTGCGCTTATCCAGGATCTCAACCGCATCTGGTTTAACGCCAGCCCTGTTCAACAGTTGATCGTGGAGTTAACCGAACGCGATGCGTTGCTGGATGTGGATTACCGCATCGTGCGGGAGCTGCACCGCAAAGGGGTGAAACTTGCGATTGATGATTTTGGTACCGGCAACAGCTCACTTTCATGGCTAGAAAAACTGCATCCGGATGTGCTGAAAATTGATAAATCCTTCACCACCGCGATCGGCACCGACGCCGTGAACTCAACGGTAACAGATATTATTATTGCGCTTGGCCAGCGGCTGAATATTGAACTGGTTGCGGAAGGGGTGGAAACCGAGGAGCAGTCACGCTACCTGCGCCGTCACAGCGTACATATTTTGCAGGGGTACTTGTATGCGCGGCCAATGCCGCTGCGCGAGTTTCCGAAATGGCTGGCGGAAAGTCACTCTCCGCCAGCCCGTCACAACGGACACATCGTGCCCTTACTGCCGTTACGCTAGATAACGTTACTCTTCTTCATCGTGCGCAGAGTGCTCTTTAACAATACGCACCATATCAACGCGATAGTCGTTGGCTTCGACGATGGTAATTTGCAGCGGCGGCAGCTCCAGCACATCACCGATACGCGGGATCTGCCCGTTAACGGAGATCACCAGCCCCGCCACGGTGGCAATATCTTCATCATCATTGACCACGTTTTCGACGCCCAGCGTGTGCGAGAGTGCGTGCAGGTCGGTGGTGCCTTTCACCAGCCAGCCGTCACCGTCGGCAACGATTTCCGGGGTTTCATCCGCATCAGGGAATTCACCGGCAATGGCTTCCAGCACGTCCAGCGGCGTCACCAGGCCCTGTACCACACCAAATTCGTTGGTGACGATAACAAAGCTCCCGCGAGCACGGCGCAATACGCCCAGCAGGTTGATCGGATCCAGCGTTTCAGGCACCACGATAGCGGGCGACGCGGCCGCTACGGCCTCGACGTTAACGCCCTCTTCCAGCGCCACCAGCATCTCTTTCGCGCGTACCACACCGATGATCTCATCCAGCTCACCCCGGCAGACCGGGAACAGGCTGTGCGGCGAGGAGAGCAGCTGCTGACGAATTTCGTCGACGCTCAGGTTGGCGTCCACCCAGCTGATTTCGCCGCGCGGCGTCATAATACCGCGCAGGGAGCGGGAAGCCAGCGAAAGCACGCCATTGATCATGTAGCGTTCTTCTTCCACAAACGCGCCTTCCGGCACCGGAACCGGGTTGCGGTTCTCGTTATCAGCCTGCACGTTCACCTGACGACGCCCGCCCATCAGTCGCAGAATCGCATCTGCGGTACGGGCTCGCAGCGGCTGATTCGACTGCTGCTTAATAAAGTTACGGCGCGCAATCTGGTTAAACAGCTCGATCAGAATCGAGAAGCCAATCGCAGCGTACAGGTAGCCTTTCGGAATATGGAAGCCAAACCCTTCTGCCACCAGGCTCAGACCAATCATCAGCAGGAAGCTCAGACACAGCACAACGACCGTCGGATGCTGGTTGACGAAACGCGTCAGCGGTTTCGACGCCAGCAGCATTACCGCCATCGCAATCACCACCGCCGCCATCATCACCGGCAGATGGTTCACCATGCCGACCGCCGTAATCACCGCATCCAGTGAGAAGACCGCATCAAGCACCACAATCTGTAGAACAACCACCCAGAAGCTGGCATAACCCTTACCGTGGCCATCATCGTGCTGCCGGTTCTCCAGCCGTTCATGCAGCTCTGTTGTGGCTTTGAACAGCAGGAACAGTCCCCCTACCAGCATAATTAAATCGCGGCCGGAGAAGGTGAAATCCATGACGGTGAACAGGGGCTTCGTCAGGGTGACCATCCACGAGATAACAGACAGTAAGCCCAGACGCATGATCAGCGCCAGCGAGAGGCCGATCAGACGGGCTTTATCACGCTGTTTCGGCGGCAGTTTATCTGCGAGGATGGCGATAAACACCAGGTTATCAATACCGAGAACGATCTCCAGCACGACCAGCGTAAGCAAGCCTACCCAGATTGACGGGTCCATTAAGAATTCCATGACACGCTCCTGCTAAAGGAATGACAAAACGGTGCCCCGCTAATGTCGGGCATTTCAAAGGGAATGAGAGTCGATGCGTGGCGAAGATCGCCGGTGATTAAGGCGCGGAATGGCCTGGAAGATGACTGACGTCGGTGACGGTCCATATAGTGGGCTGTAGCCCTATACTCCTGAATAATTAAACGGACGCTAAACATATCAGAGACAATTGGTTTTTAGCAAAGATTTACGTTCCTTTGCAAACTTCTGTAACACACGCGGATTATCTTAGAGAAAAATCTGTAAGGCGTAGCTAAATTACGGATCTTCATCACATAAATTATTTTTTCACTATCTAAAATAATTCGCGGAAGTCTTAGTTTTTTTGAACTCTAACCCTTATCTGAATCGATTCGGTTCGCCAATACGATTCTCAGTACGCCTGCCTGGCAGACGTATAAATGATAATAAAAGGAGGTAGCAAGTGACCATTGCTATTGTCATAGGCACACATGGTTTGGCTGCGGAGCAGTTACTCAAAACGGCAGAAATGCTGTTGGGCGAGCAGGATAACGTCGGCTGGATCGATTTCGTTCCCGGTGAAAATGCCGAGACGCTGATTGAAAAATACACTGCTCAGCTTGAGAAGCTGGATACCAGCAAAGGCGTGCTGTTTCTCGTGGATACATGGGGCGGCAGCCCGTTCAACGCTGCCAGCCGCATTGTCGTCGATAAAGAGCATTATGAAGTCGTCGCCGGGGTGAATATCCCGATGTTGGTGGAAACCTTCATGGCGCGTGACGACAACCCAGGCTTTGACGAGCTGGTGGCGCTGGCGGTGGAAACCGGTCGCGAAGGCGTGAAGGCGCTGAAAGCGCAGCCGGTTGAAAAACCTGCCCCTGCCCCTGCTGCACCAAAAGCCGCTGCACCGGCGAAGCCAATGGGTCCGAACGATTACATGGTTATCGGCCTTGCGCGTATTGATGACCGTCTGATCCACGGCCAGGTGGCGACGCGCTGGACCAAAGAGACCAACGTACAACGCATCATCGTGGTCAGTGACGAAGTGGCCACCGACACTGTCCGTAAAACCCTTCTTACCCAGGTTGCACCGCCGGGCGTCACCGCGCACGTCGTGGATGTCGCCAAAATGATCCGCGTTTACAACAACCCGAAATACGCGGGCGAACGCGTGATGCTTCTGTTCACCAACCCGACAGACGTTGAACGCATTGTTGAAGGCGGCGTGAAAATCACCTCCGTTAACATTGGCGGTATGGCTTTCCGTCAGGGCAAAACGCAGGTCAACAACGCGATTTCAGTGGATGCGAAAGATATCGAGGCCTTCAACAAGCTGAATGCACGCGGTATCGAGCTGGAAGCCCGTAAGGTTTCCACGGATCAGAAACTGAAAATGATGGATTTGATCGGCAAAGTGGGGAAATAAGCCCGGGCCGGTTTTTCATATAGAGCTTATGTAATAGGAGAAGTGCAATGGAGATTACTACTCTTCAGATTGTGCTGGTGTTCATCGTCGCGTGTATTGCGGGTATGGAGTCCGTACTTGATGAATTTCAGTTCCACCGCCCTCTGGTGGCCTGTACGTTGATTGGCGCCGTTCTCGGTGACATGAAAACCGGTATCATCATCGGTGGTACCCTGGAAATGATCGCCCTCGGCTGGATGAACATCGGTGCGGCAGTTGCGCCAGATGCCGCGCTGGCGTCCATTATTTCGACCGTTCTGGTTATCGCCGGTCATCAGAGTATTGGTGCCGGTATCGCGCTGGCCATCCCGCTGGCCGCAGCGGGTCAGGTGCTGACCATTATTGTCCGTACTATTACCGTGGCCTTCCAGCACGCGGCGGATAAGGCGGCCGAAAACGGCAACCTCACCGCGCTCTCCTGGATCCACGTTTCTTCCCTGTTCCTGCAAGCGATGCGTATCGCGATCCCTGCAGTTATCGTGGCGATTTCTGTCGGTACCAGCGAAGTTCAGGGCATGCTGAATGCGATCCCTGAAGTGGTCACCAGCGGTCTGAATATCGCCGGGGGTATGATCGTGGTGGTCGGTTATGCGATGGTCATCAACATGATGCGCGCGGGCTACCTGATGCCATTCTTCTACCTCGGCTTCGTTACCGCTGCGTTCACCAACTTCAACCTGGTTGCGCTGGGTGTGATTGGTGCGGTGATGGCGATTCTTTATATCCAGCTCAGCCCGAAATACAACCGTGTCGCGGGTGCCCCTGCGCAGGCTGCTGGTAACAACGATCTCGATAACGAACTGGACTAACAGGTGAGCGAAATGGTTGATATGACAAAAACTACCACTGAGAAAAAACTCACTCCGGGTGATATTCGTGGCGTGTTCATCCGTTCTAACCTGTTTCAGGGTTCATGGAACTTCGAACGTATGCAGGCGCTCGGCTTCTGCTTCTCCATGGTGCCGGCCATCAAACGCCTGTATCCGGAAAACAACGAAGCACGCCGTCAGGCAATTAAGCGTCATCTGGAATTCTTCAACACCCATCCTTATGTTGCGGCGCCGGTTCTGGGCGTGACGCTGGCGATGGAAGAGCAGCGTGCGAACGGGGCTGAAATCGACGATGGTGCCATCAACGGTATCAAAGTTGGTCTGATGGGGCCGCTGGCAGGCGTGGGCGACCCGATTTTCTGGGGTACCGTGCGTCCGGTCTTTGCGGCGCTGGGCGCCGGGATCGCCATGAGCGGCAGCCTGCTCGGTCCTCTGCTGTTCTTCATCCTGTTCAACGCGGTGCGTCTGCTGACCCGTTACTACGGCGTGGCGTACGGCTATCGTAAAGGTGTGGATATCGTTAAGGATATGGGCGGCGGCTTCCTGCAAAAACTGACTGAGGGGGCGTCAATTCTCGGCCTGTTTGTAATGGGGGCGCTGGTTAACAAGTGGACGCACGTAAACATCCCGCTGGTGGTATCAACGATCACCGGTCAGGATGGTCAGACGCGCGTTACCACCGTGCAGACCATTCTGGACCAGCTGATGCCGGGCCTGGTACCGCTGCTGTTAACCTTCGCCTGTATGTGGCTGCTGCGTAAGAAAGTGAACCCGCTTTGGATCATCGTTGGCTTCTTCGTCATCGGTATCGCGGGCTACGCTGTCGGCCTGCTGGGTCTGTAATAAAATGCGTTACTGATCGGGGGCTTGCCCCCGGTCTTTTTATCTGGAGGATGAATGACTGTCACGGACACCGTACTGGTTTTATTTATTGTTGCCCTTCTGGCTTACGCGATCTATGACGAGTTTATTATGCCTCGCCGCCACGGCGAGACGCTGCTGACCCTTCCCCTCTTACGCCGTGGACGCATTGATGCGTTTATCTTCGCCGGTCTGGTAGTCATCCTCATTTACAATAATGTGACCAGCCACGGCGCAATATTAACCACATGGTTATTATGTGCGCTGGCATTAATGGCGATTTACCTGTTCTGGATCCGCTCGCCAAAACTCATTTTTAAAAAACACGGATTCTTCTTCGCCAATGTCTGGATAGAATATAACCGTATTAAAGAGATGAATTTATCCGAAGACGGGGTTCTGGTGATGCAATTAGAACAACGCCGCCTGCTCATCCGGGTCAGAAATATTGATGACCTGGAAAAGATATACAAATTACTTGTTAAAACTCAATGATTTATAATTATAGCATCGGCTATATATTGCATTATTCTTGAACCAGCAATATAGCCGGTGCTATATCTCCTCTGTTAATTGACTTATATTTATTAACGATATTTTCACGCATAAATCTAAATGAAAATCGTTATCAACATAGTGGCTATATAAAGCCATCTTCGTTGTTGTTTTATATTCTCAAAATATGTTAAGGTTGCGCCCGTCGTTGGGGAGTAGCCGATTTCCTGCCTGCGGGAAATGTACGTGTCAACATACTCGTTGAAAAACGTGGCGCGTACGGATCGTTTTTAAGCACAATTACTGTGCCAGAAGCGATCAGGCGAGACCATAGATACATCAACTGCTGTTTACTGGGGGCAGTGATGTGTCATATGGATATCCCCGGTCTGGACGCTCTTATGAATATCTCCGCTACGATCCTTCTGGCTTTTGGCATGTCCATGGACGCATTTGCCGCCTCTATCGGCAAAGGTGCCACTCTCCATAAACCTAAATTTTCCGAAGCCCTGCGTACCGGTCTCATCTTTGGCGCTATCGAAACGCTGACGCCGCTTATCGGCTGGGGACTGGGGATGCTCGCCAGCCAGTTTGTGCTGGAGTGGAATCACTGGATTGCTTTCGTGCTGCTGGTGTTCCTCGGCGGACGTATGGTGATTGAAGGTTTTCGTGGCAACGGCGATGAAGATGATGCGCCGCTGCAACGCCACGGCTTCTGGCTTCTGGTGACAACCGCCATCGCAACCAGCCTGGATGCAATGGCCGTGGGTGTCGGTCTGGCGTTTTTGCAGGTCAATATTATCGCCACCGCGCTGGCGATTGGCTGCGCCACGCTGATCATGTCAACGCTGGGGATGATGGTGGGTCGGTTCATTGGCCCGCTGTTAGGCAAACGCGCCGAAATTCTGGGCGGTATCGTGTTGATCGGGATTGGTGCCCAAATCCTTTGGGCACACTTCGCGGGTTAACCTTCGCGCTGCCAGCAATGGATGCTGAAATCCGTCTGGCAGCGAAATTCTGTCTGCGCTGCCAGCGTTTCCCACACCTCTGGTTTTGCCCGCCACGCAAACGGCGTCATTTGCAGTAACGCCACCGCTTCACTTCCCTGCAACGTCATTTCATACGCTACCGACTGCGCCTGCTTTAACGCAAAGCCCGCCAGCTGTTCAGAGTGCGGCGCATGCAGGTGAACTTCATCATAGATCAGCCCTTTTAGCTCCAGCAGATGACGCGGCCCTGGCGTAACGGTGATAACCCAGCCGCCGGGCTTAACGACGCGCGCCAGCTCCTCTGCCTTGCACGGCGCATAGATACGCACCACGGCGTCCATACTCGCTTTTTCAAACGGCAGGCGGTGGCTGGAGGCCACGCAGAACGTTACCGCTGAGTAGCGTTTGGCTGCCGCACGGATTGCCACTTTCGACACGTCCAGCCCGTAAGTTTCGGCGCCCTTCTCAGCCGCTACGTCAGCAAACGTGGCGGTGTAGTAGCCTTCGCCGCAGCCGATATCCAGCATGGCGGATGCGCCTTCTGTCAGATATTCACGGAGTATGGCGACAACGGCATCCCTGAGCGGTTGATAATGCCCGGCATCGAGAAACGCCCGGCGCGCCTGCATCATCTCCGCGCTGTCACCCGGGTCCCGGGAGCGCTTGTGCTGTACCGGCAGAAGATTTACATAGCCCTCTTTCGCCCGGTCAAACTGATGTCCCTGTGGACAGATAAACGTTTTCTCCGCGCGCGTCAGCGGCGCGTGGCAAAGGGGACAACTGAAAGACATGACAGCTCCAGGGCGTAAACCAAAAGGCGAAGTGTACCGCTATTCGCCAGGGTTATAAACGGCTGGGTGATGCATCACGATCAGATGGTCAGAATCTGCCGGCAGCCCGTCAGGCTTTACGTTTTCCAGACGCAGAACGTTCCCCATAATTTCGCTGAAAACGGGCGCGGAAACGGCCCCGCCGTAATAGGCACCGTTTTGCGGATCGTTAATCACCACCACCAGCGCAAAACGGGGATCGCTGGCAGGCGCAACGCCTGCGGTATAGGCGACGTATTTATCCACATACTTACCGTGTTCATCGATTTTTTTGGCCGTCCCGGTTTTTATCGCCACGCGATAGTTACGCACCGCCGCTTTGATTCCACCACCGCCGGGTAATGCGACGCTCTCCATCATGTGCTCCACCTCGTGAACAATTTCCTCGGGCATCACCCGCTTGCCAATCACCGGCGGATCGATTCGGGTGATGGACAGAGGCCGTTCAATGCCATAGCTGCCGATGGTGGCATACACATGCGCCAGCTGGAGGGGGGTTACCATCAGGCCATATCCAAAGGCAAAGGTCGCCCGGTCTAACTGGCTCCAGAATTTCCGCTGCGGCAGTAAACCTGCGCTTTCTCCCGTTAAGCCAAGCCCGGTACTCTCGCCAAAGCCAAAGTGTTTATAGGTATCCAGTAACCGTTGCACAGGCATCGCCAGCGAAAGACGGGACACGCCCGTGTCACTGGATTTTTGCAGGATGCCGGTCATCGTCAGCTCGGGATAGTAGCCCACATCGCGGATACGATGGCCATCAATGGTGTAGGGATGCGTGTCTATGACGCTGTCAGGCTGTACCAGCCCCTGCTGTAGCGCCGTCATCAGCACCAGAGGCTTAACGGTAGAGCCAGGTTCAAAGGTGTCGCTGATCGCGCGATTGCGAAAATCATCCAGCGTTGCCCCTTCCCGGTTGTTGGGGTTGAAGTCGGGGAAGCTCGCCATTGCCAGAATTTCGCCCGTCTGGATATTAATTAGCACCGACGCGCCTGACTCAGCTTTGTTCCACGCCACGGCATTATCCAGCGCGTCTTCGGTGATAGTTTGCAGGCGTTCATCGATACTAAGCTGGATATTATGTGCAGGTACGGGAGCCACCTCCGTGAGGTTCTCCACCACATGTCCGTAGCGATCTTTCCTGACCAGCCGCACGCCTGCCTTCCCGGTAAGCTGCGTGTTGAAGCTTTTCTCGACACCCTCAATGCCCTGACCATCAATATTGGTGAAGCCAATCAGGTTCGCCGCCACGTGCCCGGCAGGATAAAAGCGGCGGGACTCATCGCGAAGGTTGATACCCGGAAGACGCAGCTTATCGATCCACTTTGCCTGGGAGGGATCAACCTGACGGGCAAGGTAAATAAATCGCCCGTGCGGGTTACTGTTGATTCGCGATGCGAGCGTGCTCAGAGAAAGGTGTAAGGCATTTGCCAGGGCCTGCCAGCGCGAATCATAACCGATCCCCCCTTTTTCCAGCACTGTTTTGGGATCGGCCCAGACGGCCTGGACAGGTACGCTCACCGCAAGGGGTCGTCCTTCACGGTCCACAATCATCCCCCGCGGGGCGTCTATCGCCACTTCGCGCAGGGAGCGCATATCCTCCTGCTTAACCAGATTATCCGGTTTGATAATTTGCAGCCACGCCACGCGGCCCAGCAGAAACGCAAGACTACAAAAGATAGCGAGACACAGAAGTGCAAAACGTGCCGGAGTAAAGTTTCCGGTGGTCGTTATTGTCTTTTTTTTCACCTTAACCCCAGGGCTGTTGATCAACGCCCTGATTTAACGGGAAAAGCGGATAAGAAGGCGGGAAAACAATGCTAATAATCTCGAGGGTTTGCAACAAGATAATAACAGCGGAGGATTACGTAATATTTTGAAAAATAAGCGAATAAAAAAGCCCCGCATCGGCGAGGCTTATGTCTGAGATCGAAGCGCTGAGCGCTTCAGTCAGCAGTGATTCGATCAGATAGCAGTTACGTTAACCGCAGCTGGGCCTTTCTGGCCATCCTGAATTTCGAACTCAACGTTCTGGCCTTCAGCCAGAGTTTTGAAGCCGTTACCCTGGA
Organism: Enterobacter cloacae complex sp. IR5401; assembly: GCF_049238425.1. Lineage (NCBI taxonomy): Bacteria > Pseudomonadati > Pseudomonadota > Gammaproteobacteria > Enterobacterales > Enterobacteriaceae > Enterobacter > Enterobacter cloacae complex sp. IR5401. Next base: position 245,936 of record NZ_JBMKHN010000007.1, read on the forward strand.
TTGCAGAGAAGTGTACGAACACATCTTTGCTGCCGTCAGCAGGAGTAATGAAACCAAAACCTTTAGACTCGTTGAACCACTTAACTTGACCTTTAATCTTTGCCATTTGCAAAATTCCTTAGAGTGTTTTCTTAGCCCGCAGGCTTTGACTTAGATAAAACTGAGACATTACTGCTTGAGGCACTAATATAAGGTTCGGCAGAGAAGCGGTATTCAACGACAACGTGTTTACTCAGGACTTCTTTACTGAAAATGCCACACATAAACAGAACTGTACCTCGTTTGACCCAAAACGTGTTATCACACACAACGTTTAATATGGCAAGCCATTTTTAAACATGTCTCGATCCGCCGCACAAATTCAGGTGTTACTCCATAACAATCTGCACGGTTATGCGAATTGTCAAATGAAGCGCTACCTGACCTCACTGCCCGCAGGGTGCGTTGACGCGCCCTGTAATCAAAGACTTTTTAAACATAGCTCAATCATTTCAAAGCGTCCATCCCAATCCCTGATTTTCTTTAAAAGAATGACTGAGTTAGAACATTTTGTGAAAAGTTATGCTGAAAACATTGCAACGCACCGACATGTGTCAGGGAATATACGATGTTAATTACATTTTGCTAATTGTATTAAAATCCACCATTTAATTAGCGTTATTCTGCACCAAAATAATGAAATTTTTATGACTCTGCCTCAAAACAAGGCAAGCAAAACGTTTCGATAAAAATAAAACACTTCGGGAAAGATAAAACACACAATTTATTCAACGAAACGGTAATTATCGAATAAGGATAAATATTCACCAGTTTTCAGTATGCTGAAACAATAGTTAACTGCTGCTTAATTATATGTTGGGATGTTGTGGATCACATTTGATAAGGGAGGGGATTTACGCCGTACGTCAGGCCACCTCCCTTTCCGGGCAAACTATCGTTCGGCTACCAGGCGAATGAAGTCTTCCTCGTCCTGTTGTTGAGCAACAGCGTCCTTAGGTACCGCTTTCTCCTCCGGCTCGTTGGCTTCGCACAGACGACGCAGCAACGCATTCTGCCGTTTCTGCTGATCGAGCAATGCTTCCAGCAGTTCAATCTGCTCGTTTGTGCGGGAGCTGGCGCGGTTAACGAAGAACCACAGTACCAGCCCAACGACCAGCACCACCAAAGACATTACCAGGGATGCAATGCTCAGCAGCCCCGAATTCAGTAACTCACCCATTTCACCACCTCAGTAAAAACAGTCATTTTACCACTGCCGCCACGTAAGGACATCACTCAGCGTAAAAATGGCCTCTACCAGGGGATAAACTTATTGATTGAACAAATGCCGCTAAAGAATTGTACATCCTGATCGCACATCACATTGATAGTCTGCGTCCACAGCACCACACAAGCTATCAACACTATAATCAGAATTACCCAGCGTATTTTTTTCACTCCACACTCCGTCTTATGACCTGATGCAGCCAGGTTATCACGGTTATCTTAAACAGGGGCTAACTGTACCTTCAACAGACGCTTTTCGGAATCGTGCACTTGTTTCACTGCGTAAACCCGTTACGCTTACTCCATGACAACAAAGAAAAAAGAGGCAACGATGCGTTTACTTATTCGTACAGTAATTGTACTGGCCATTGTGTGGATCGGCCTGTTATTAAGTGGGTACGGCGTATTAATGGGAAGCAAAGAAAATGCCGCGGGTCTGGGTATCCAGTGTAAATATCTTACCGCCCGGGGGGTAAGCACGGCGCAGTACATTCATTCCGACAGCGGGATCATCGGGTTAACCAACTGTCCTGTGCTGCGTAAATCATCTGATGTGATTGATAACGGTTAATCAGCGTTGAATTTCGCTTACAAGAACGCCGCACTGTTGCGGCGTTTTTATTGAAAGCGTCGATCAGAACGGATAATCGTTATATCCCATCTGCTCTGAAATTTTGCGCGCTGCGGTATGCAGGATCGCCACATATTCATGAAGACGCTCTTCAGAGAAACGCAGCGTTGGGAACGAAATGCTCAGGCCCGCAATGACAACGCCGAAGCGGTCAAATACCGGCACACCGATGCAACGCAGCCCCTCTTCCTGCTCTTCGTTATCTTCCCCGTAACCCTGCTCACGCACGTTATCCAGCACGCTCAGCAGTTCATCCGTACTGGTAATGGTGCGGTCGGTGCTGCGTTTGTACTCCACCCCGTCAAGGATCTGCTTCACCTCTTCGCGATCGCGCCAGGCCAGCAGTACTTTACCAATTGCGGTGCTGTAGAGCGGGTTACGACGACCGATGCGTGAATACATGCGCAGGTTGTACATGGAGTCAATTTTGTGGATGTAAACAATGCTGTCTTCATCCAGCGCACCGAGGTGAATTGTCTCTTTCGTCAGTCGTGAAAGTTCACGCATCTGAATGTCAGCGCTGCGGATCAGATCCACGTTCTGCAAGGCGCGGGCGCCCAGTTCAAACAGTTTCAGCGTCAGAGAATATTTTTCTGATTCTCCTTCCTGCGCGACATAACCCAATGATTTCATCGTCTGCAAAAAGCGATAAACGGTGCTTTTCGACATCATCACACGCTGCGACAACTCTGTAATACCAATTTCACGCTCTTCTCCGAGCGCCTGCAAGATGCCAAACACCTTCAGCACGGAAGAAACAGAATCTGGCTGCTTATCCAAATCTGCGATTGCCATTTATCACCTCATGGAGAGTGTTTTATAAAAATCAGAACCGGTTTTTATTATAAATTCGTGTGATGCGTGCTGCAATCTATCTGGGTTTACTTCGTTACAAATCTGCGACATAAAACCGAAATAACGATGCTAAAATAGTTACTCTGAAAATAATTTCACGCTGAGTCATTCTTTTCCCATGCAAAAAAACGTTTCTGATGGCCTGCCCTTACCGCAGCGGTACGGGGCAATTGCCACTATTGTCATCGGTATTTCGATGGCTGTCCTTGACGGTGCGATTGCCAACGTTGCTCTTCCTACCATTGCAAAAGACCTTAATGCTTCTCCCGCAAGCTCTATCTGGATTGTGAACGCGTACCAGATAGCAATTGTGATTTCCCTCCTGTCACTCTCTTTCCTGGGCGATATGTTTGGCTATCGCCGGGTTTACCAGTGCGGGCTGGTGGTCTTTACCCTCACCTCGCTCTTCTGTGCCCTTTCCGATTCACTGCACACCCTCACCCTGGCGCGTATCGCGCAGGGCTTTGGCGGCGCGGCGCTAATGAGCGTGAACACGGCCCTCATACGGCTTATCTATCCTCACCGCCACCTGGGGCGCGGCATGGGCATTAATTCCTTTATTGTGGCCGTGTCGTCCGCTGCCGGGCCGACGATTGCCGCCGCCATTCTGTCCGTTGCCTCGTGGCAGTGGCTGTTTGCCATTAATGTGCCGCTGGGTATTGTGGCGATCTTCTTCGCCCTGCGCTATCTTCCGGAAAATGGTCCGAAAAACACCATGCCGCGTTTTGACCTGCCCAGCGCCGTGATGAACGCGCTGACCTTTGGCCTGCTGATTACCGCGCTGAGCGGATTTGCGCAGGGGCAGTCTCTGTCGCTCATTGCCGCAGAAATCGTTGCCATGCTTATCATCGGATTTTTCTTCGTACGACGTCAGCTGGCGCTACCCGTGCCGTTACTGCCGGTGGATTTGCTGCGTATTCCGCTGTTTTCGCTATCCATTTGTACCTCCATTTGCTCGTTCTGCGCCCAGATGCTGGCGCTGGTTGCGCTGCCGTTCTTTTTGCAGAGCGTGATTGGCCGTTCGGAAGTGGAAACAGGCTTGCTGCTCACGCCCTGGCCTCTGGCAACCATGGTGATGGCCCCGCTGGCCGGTTACCTTATTGAGCGCGTTCATGCCGGGCTTCTGGGGGCGATTGGGCTGGTTGTCATGGCGGTGGGACTGTTTGCACTGGCGCTCCTGCCCGCCTCGCCAGGGGATCTGGATATTATCTGGCGCATGATCCTGTGCGGGGCCGGTTTTGGTCTGTTCCAGTCCCCTAATAACCACACGATTATCACCTCTGCCCCACGTCATCGCAGCGGTGGCGCCAGCGGGATGCTGGGCACGGCAAGACTGTTAGGGCAAAGCACCGGGGCCGCACTGGTAGCCTTGATGTTTAACCTGGCCGGGCAGAATGCGACACACGTTGCGCTGATTACCGCAGGGACACTGGCGACCCTCGCGGCTGTCATTAGCGGTCTTCGTGTCACCCAGCCAAAGGCGCAGGCATAAAAAAACCGGGCGGAGAAGGACTCCTGCCCGGTTGTTTTCAACCCGATTACGTTACTTCAGATATTCGCCGCTACGCAGCGCTTCAATACGTTTATCCAGCGGCGGGTGAGACATAAACAGCTCGCTCAGCGACTTTGACTTGCCGTTGATGCAGAAGGCCATCATGCTGTTTGCTTCCTGCGGCTCGTAGCTGGTTTTAAGACGTTGCAGCGCAGCAATCATCTTTTCACGACCCACCAGTTTCGCGGAACCGGCATCCGCATGGAACTCACGATGACGGGAGAACCACATGGTAATAATGCTTGCCAGGATACCGAACACCAGCTCCAGCACCATTGAAACAGCAAAATAGATCAGCGGGTTGCCGTTGCTCTCTTCACCCTCATCACGGTTGCCACCCATAAACCCGGCAGCAATCTGCGCCAGAATACGGGAAATAAAGATAACGAAGGTGTTCACCACGCCCTGGATCAGGGTCATGGTGACCATATCGCCGTTGGCGATGTGGCTGATCTCGTGAGCAATAACCGCTTCCGCTTCGTCACGGCTCATGTTTTGCAGCAGACCGGTGCTGACGGCCACCAGGGACGCGTCACGACGCGCACCGGTAGCAAACGCGTTGATATCCGGCGCGTGGTAGATGGCTACCTGTGGCATGGCAATGCCTGCCTGCTTTGACTGCTGAGCAACCGTGCTCATCAGCCACTGCTCCATATCGTTACGCGGTTGCTCAATAACTTCACCGCCCACGGATTTCAGTGCCATCCACTTCGACATTAGCAGTGAAATGAAAGAGCCACCGAAACCAAACAGCAGCGCCATAATCAACAGACCCTGAACGCTGCTCGACTGAATTCCCGTCAGGCTTAGCACCAGCCCGAATACCACCATCACCGCCAGGTTGGTGAGCAGGAAGAGCGCGATTCGCATCATAATATTCTTTTAACCTCAGTTTAACAAAACGCACTATGCGATTACCCACATCGTATGGGTATTACGGCTATTTTCAAGCATCCAGACGGCGTAAGTCACCAGAAAGACACAACTTTACACAATTGGAAATCTGCCTGACGGAAGGATGAGGAACAAAAAGAAACAGGCACAATTTCTTGTGCCTGTTGGGGGATTATTTTGTCGGAGCAGGTTGCACAGCAGGTTTCTCTTTTTCCAGCTTCGCGAGATCAAGCGCGATATGCACCGTCTCGTCCAGATACGGATCGGGCTCCTGGTAATCCTTAGGCAGATCGTCCAGTTTTTTGAGCAGAGGCTTGCCTTCACGTTTGAAGCGATCGTTGATACGCGCCAGACGTGTCGCGTCATCTTCATTGTTCTCTTTCTCACGCTGAGCGTAGTTCAGAGACACAATGTTCCGTTTTGCTTTCAGGGCGTTGAAACGCGCGATGTCCTTCATGATGTACTGGAATTCCGGATCCTTCCCGATGCGATCGTTGTGATTTTTCAGCAGTTCCGGTCCGAACTGTTTCATATCACCCGATTTCACGAATGTCGCGGCATCAATGCTATCCCACGGCAGCGCGTTATCTTCAAACTTCTCGCCCGTTTCCGTCTCTTCGGTACCTGTCGGCATCATAATATCCGGCGTCACGCCTTTGCGCTGCGTGCTGCCGCCGTTGACGCGGTAGAACTTCTGAATGGTGTACTGTACTGAGCCCAGCGCCGGCCATTCAGGGCGCAGCATCTGGTCGTAAATACGGTTCAGAGAGCGGTACTGCTGAACGGTGCCCTTGCCAAACGTCGGTTCGCCGACGATTAACGCCCGGCCGTAATCCTGCATGGCAGCAGCGAAGATTTCCGATGCAGAGGCGCTGAAGCGATCGACAAGCACCACCAGCGGCCCCTTATAGTAGACCACACCATCGGTATCCGCATCTTCACGCACTTTACCGTTGTTATCGCGCACCTGTACCACCGGGCCAGACGGGATAAACAGCCCGGAAAGCGAGACGGCCTCGGTCAATGCCCCGCCGCCGTTGCTGCGCAGGTCAATGATCACGCTGCTGACATTCTGCTTTTCAAGCTTCTGAAGCTGCACTTTCACATCATCGGTCAGGCCGACGTAGAAACCTGGGATATCCAGAACGCCAACCTTCTCTTTACCCACGGTTTTCACCGACATTTTCACCGCGCGATCTTCCAGACGGATACGCTCACGGGTCAGAGTAACGATACGGGTTTTGGTCCCCTTACCGGCTGGCAGGATCTCCAGGCGAACTTTGCTGCCCTTCGGCCCTTTGATCAGCGCAACTACGTCATCAAGACGCCAGCCAATCACGTCCACCATGCTCTTTCCGATTTGGCCCACACCGACAATACGGTCGCCTACGCTGATCGCTTTGCTTTTCGATGCAGGGCCACCGGCCACCATGGAGTTGATTACGGTGTAGTCATCGTCCATCTGAAGCACAGCACCGATACCTTCCAGAGACAGGCTCATTTCGGTATTGAACTGTTCGGTGTTACGTGGAGAGAGATAATTAGTGTGCGGATCAATTTCGTGCGCAAACGCGGTCATCGCCAGCGAGAAAACATCTTCACTGTTGGTCTGCGCCAGTCGGCGAATAGCGAACTTGTAGCGACGGTTTAACGTCTCACGGATCTCTTTCTCGTCTTTGCCTGTGAGCTTGAGGCTCAGTTCGTCATATTTGACTTTTCCATCCCACAGCGCATTCAGTTCAGCCTCGTCTTTCGGCCATGGCGCTTTGCTGCGGTCCAGATTAAAGGTGTCGTTGCCGGTGAAGTCCATAGGACGTTCCAGCACTTTCAGCGCGTATTGATAACGCTCAAAACGGCGCTTTTGCGATAAGTTGTACAGATCGTAGAACAGATCGAGTTTTCCGGAGCGCAGCTCATCACCCACTTCGGATTTGCGTTTAGCGAACTGTTCGACATCGCTGGCCAGCAGTACGTTATGACTGTAATCCAGCAAGTTCAGATAACGGTCAAAGATTTTGGCCGAAAAGGCCTGATCGAGATCGAACTGACGATAGTGCGAACGAGTAAAGCGCGACGTCACGCGCTCACTCACCGTCGCGTGCTGAGTCTCTTCCTTGAGAACCGGAATTTGATCAACACGCGTAATATCGTCCACAGCGAAAGCGTGGCCTGTTATAGCAAACAGGCCAGCCAGCGCGGTGAGCTTAAAAAAAGTGTTCATGCCAGGCTCGGCCTCCGTTTCAGAACAACAAGTGTTCTGCGCGTACAATCATTGACATACCAGAAGTCAGCTGTACACGAACGCCATCTTTGGTGATTTCCAGTACGGTGGCGTCCATCGCGTTGTTACCCGCTTTCACCTTCAGAGACTGACCTACGCTCAGCGCATTGATGTCAGAAACCGGGGTGTGGCGCGGCTCTTCGCGCGGCGCACGTGGGGCTTTAGCTGCTGGTTTGTCAGCACGCGGTTTGCGATCGTTATTTTCAGTACGACGCGGTGCCGGGCGCGGTTTACGCTCGCGACGAGGGGCGTCTTCCTGACCGTTTGCCGCTGCGGCTTCGCGTTTTTTCGCCTGCTGTTCCGCACGCTGTGCCTGCACGCGAGCTTTGGCTTCTTCAAGCTGCTTACGCGCATGTTCTACGTGCTGCTCGTCCAGCTCACCGCACGGGTTGCCGTCAAGGTCGACACGGGTCGCACCCGGCTTGATACCGTACAGGTAACGCCAGCTCGAGGTATAAAGGCGCAAGGCAGAACGAAGCTGCGTTTTGCTGAGGTTCATCTCCCCCTCAACGCGCGCGACCAAATCCTGAAAGATACCGACTTTCAGAGGACGCGCTTCACCTTCAGCGCTGAAGCACTGCGGGAAACGCTCGGCCAGAAATGCGATAACTTCTTTACTGCTATTCAACTTAGGTTGATTTTCCATGAAATTTCCTGATTACAACGGACGTTGCCAACAAGCGCAGGCATGAACAGGCGACATTATAATGACGCTATCAGTAAATGCTACGTTATCCGTTGATTATCCTGCGACGCTCGCAAAGAATTTATGATAATCGGTCTCTGCCAGAACATTTTCCAGGTTTGCGGCCAGCGCGCGCAGCCCCTGCTCATCCTCGGCAGTAAAGCGACTGAAGACCGTGCTGTCGATATCCAGAACGCCAATAATCTGATTTTTAACCACCAGCGGCAGTACGATTTCAGAATTGCTGCTGGCATCGCAGGCGATGTGGCCGTCAAACGCATGAACATCTTCGACACGCTGAACCTGACGGGTCGCCACTGCGGTACCGCACACGCCGCGACCTACCGGGATACGCACGCAGGCGAGTTTCCCCTGGAAAGGCCCCAGTACCAGCGTGTCGCCTTCCAGCAGATAAAAGCCCGCCCAGTTCACGTCAGAAAGGCGTTCGAACAGTAACGCACTGGTATTTGCCAGAGTGGCTAAGAAACTGGTTTCCCCTGCCATTAATGCCTTAAAATCGCGATTCAGATCCGCGTAGAATTCTGTTTTGTTCATTATTCAATCACTTAGTTATCTTACATAGTTACCGCATAGCCTATTAAAATAAGCATTAAATGCGCTCATGCTCAAGATGAATCCGTTCATGAGTTATTATAACTTTCAACAATACTAATCTGTGTGCGACTGATGGCCCTAAAAACACCCCAAATTACGCCGACACGAAAGATCGTTGTCCGTACGGTAAGCCAGGCTCTGCCCCGTGCACATTATCAGCGTTGTCCCCAGTGCGATACGCTTTTTATGTTGCCGAAGATGAAATCGCACCAAAGTGCTTTTTGTCCATGCTGCGATGCCAAAATTCGCGATGGCCGGGACTGGTCATTGACGCGTCTGGCGGCAATGGCGGTAACCATGCTGCTGCTGATGCCCTTCGCCTGGACCGAGCCGCTGTTAAAGCTATACCTGCTTGGCGTGCGTATTGACGCTAACGTGTTGCAGGGGATCTGGCAGATGACGCGCCAGGGCGATCCGCTTACGGCCGCCATGGTGCTGTTCTGCGTCGTCGGCGCGCCGTTGGTGCTGGTCGCGGCAATTGCCTACCTGTGGTTTGGCAACATACTGGGGATGAACCTGCGCCCCGTCCTGCTCATGCTGGAAAAGCTCAAGGAGTGGGTGATGCTGGACATCTATCTGGTGGGCGTCGGCGTGGCGTCTATCAAGGTGCAGGATTATGCATTTTTACAACCTGGCATTGGCCTTTTTGCGTTTATTTCACTGGTCCTGCTGAGTATTCTGACCCTGATTCATCTCAATGTTGAACAGCTTTGGGAGCGATTTTACCCGCAGCGTCCCGCGACCCGGCCTGATGACAACCTGCGCGTCTGCCTGGGGTGCCATTACACCGGTTTTCCGGATAAACGCGGGAGATGTCCGCGCTGCCACATTCCGTTAAGATTGCGACGCAACAACAGCCTGCAAAAATGCTGGGCGGCGCTTATCGCCTCCCTGGTATTTTTGTTCCCGGCCAACATGCTGCCGATCTCCGTAATTTATGTGAACGGCGCCCGTCAGGAAGATACTATCCTTTCAGGGATTATCTCTCTGGCGCACAGTAACGTGGGGGTCGCCGCCATTGTTTTCATCGCCAGTATTCTGGTGCCCTTTACCAAAGTGGTGGTGATGTTTACGCTGCTTATCAGCATTCACTTTAAATGCGAACAAGGACTACGCACCCGCATCCTGCTTCTGCGATTCGTGACCTGGATTGGTCGCTGGTCGATGTTGGATCTGTTCGTGATTTCGCTGATGATGTCGCTCATCAATCGCGATCAGTTACTTGCTTTTACCATGGGACCCGCAGCTTTTTATTTCGGCTCTGCGGTGATATTGACTATTCTTGCAGTGGAATGGCTGGACAGCCGCTTACTTTGGGACGCACATGAGTCAGGAAACGCCCGCTTCGCCGACTGAAGCGAGAATTAAAACAAAACGCCGCATTTCGCCATTCTGGTTGCTACCTGTCATCGCGCTGATGATCGCAGGCTGGCTTATCTGGACGAGCTATGAAGATCGCGGAAGTACCATCACGATTGATTTCCAGTCTGCGGACGGCATTGTCGCCGGACGTACCCCCGTTCGCTTCCAGGGGGTGGAAGTGGGTACCGTGCAGGATATTTCCCTCGGCAAAGGGCTGAACAAAATTCAGGTCCGGGCGAGCATTAAGTCTGATATGCAGGATGCCCTGCGCGCCGAAACGCAGTTCTGGCTGGTCACGCCTAAAGCCTCCCTGGCCGGCGTTTCCGGGCTGGATGCGCTTGTGGGCGGTAACTATATCGGCATGATGCCCGGCAAAGGCGAGCCACAGGATCACTTTGTTGCGCTGGACACCCAGCCGAAATATCGGCTGAATAACGGCGATTTGATGATCCACCTCCGCGCGCCGGATTTGGGTTCGCTGAACAGTGGTTCTCTGGTCTATTTCCGCAAAATTCCGGTTGGTCGCGTTTACGACTACGCCATTAACCCGAACAAAGATGGCGTGACCATTGATGTACTCATCGAGCGCCGTTTTACCAACCTGGTGAAAAAAGGCAGCCGCTTCTGGAACGTCTCCGGCGTCGATGCCGACCTGAGCTTAAGCGGTGCGAAAGTGAAGCTTGAGAGCCTGGCGGCGCTGGTGAATGGCGCTATCGCCTTCGACTCACCTGCTGACTCCAGCCCTGCCGCCGCAGAAGATACCTTTGGCCTGTACGCCGACCTGGCGCACAGCCAGCGCGGTGTCATCGTCAAGCTGACCCTGCCGGATGCCAAAGGCCTGAAAGCCGGTTCGACCCCGTTGATGTACCAGGGTTTAGAGGTCGGGCAACTGACAAAATTAACCCTCAATGCGGGCGGCTCCGTTACCGGCGAAATGACGGTGGATCCGAGCGTGGTGGATCTCCTGCGGGAAAAAACGCGCATTGAACTGCGTAATCCGAAGCTCTCCCTCAGCGACGCCAGCATCAGTTCCCTGCTGACGGGAAGCACCTTTGAGCTGATCCCCGGTGAAGGCGCGCCGAACAAAAACTTTGTTATCGCCCCGGCGGATAAAGCCCTGCTGCAAAAACCGGGCGTGTTGACGGTTACGCTGAATGCGCCGGAAAGCTACGGTATCGAAGCCGGGCAACCGCTGATCCTGCACGGTGTGCAGGTGGGCCAGGTCCTCGAACGTAAGCTGACAGAAAAAGGGGTCTCCTTCTCCGCCGCCATCGATCCGCAGTACAGCAATCTGGTTCACGGCGACAGTAAATTTGTGGTTAACAGCCGGGTCGACGTGAAGGTGGGTCTGGACGGCGTTGAGTTCCTCGGCGCCAGCGCCAGCGAGTGGGTTAACGGCGGGATCCGCATTCTGCCGGGCAGCAAAGGTGCGCTGCGCGAGAGTTATCCGCTGTTCGCCAATCTGGACAAAGCCATTGAAAACAGCCTTGGCGACCTGCCGACCACCACGCTGACCTTAAGCGCTGAAACGCTGCCGGACGTCCAGGCAGGCTCCGTCGTGCTTTATCGTAAGTTTGAAGTCGGGGAAGTGATCACCGTTCGTCCTCGTGCGGACGCGTTTGATATCGAACTGCATATCAAGCCGGAGTACCGCAAGCTGCTCACGCCAAACAGCGTGTTCTGGGCTGAAGGCGGCGCGAAAGTGCAGCTCAACGGCAGCGGGCTGACCGTACAGGCGTCTCCCCTCTCCCGTGCCCTGCGCGGTGCGATCAGCTTCGATAACCTGAGCGGCGCGGGCGGCAACATGCGTAAAGGTGACAAGCGGATCCTCTTCCCGTCCGAAACCGCGGCGCGCGCGGTCGGGGGGCAGATTACCCTGCACACCTTTGATGCCGGTAAACTGGCTGAAGGCATGCCCATCCGCTATCTCGGCATTGATATCGGGCAGGTCCAGAAGCTGACGCTGATCACCGCGCGCAACGAAGTTCAGGCGACCGCCGTGCTTTATCCGGAATATGTGCAGACGTTCGCCCGGGCAGGCTCGCGCTTCTCGGTGGTTACGCCGCAAATTTCTGCCGCAGGGGTTGAGCATCTCGACACCATACTTCAGCCGTACATAAACGTTGAACCGGGTCGTGGCAACGTGCGTCGTGAATTTGAGTTGCAGGAGGCCACCATCACCGACTCCCGTTATCTGGACGGTCTGAGCATTGTGGTTGAAGTTCCGGAAGCCGGTTCGCTGGGCATCGGTACGCCGGTCTTGTTCCGCGGCATTGAAGTAGGGACAGTAACAAGCCTGACGCTGGGTAATCTGTCCGATCGCGTGATGGTCGGCCTGCGCATCAGCCAGCGTTATCAGCATCTGGTTCGCAACAACTCGGTGTTCTGGCTCGCTTCAGGCTACTCGCTGGACTTCGGCCTGACCGGTGGCGTGGTCAAAACGGGGACCTTTAACCAGTTCATTCGCGGCGGCATTGCCTTCGCGACGCCGCCTGGCACGCCTCTGGCGCCTAAGGCGCAGGCAGGTAAACACTTCCTGCTGCTGGAAAGTGAACCGAAAGAGTGGCGCGAATGGGGAACGGCGCTGCCGCGTTAATCTCGCAGGCTCCGGTGTCAACGCGCCGGAGCCTTTATGTTACACTGCGCACCTGAATGTTTCCCTGTGGTGTGCCCGTGGCTCAAAACTCCGTATTTCTTCCCGAACAATTCCTCGCACAGATGCGCGAGGCGCTTCCAGCTCATCTCTCTTTCGACGATTTCGTCGCCGCATGCCAGCGCCCTTTGCGCCGGAGTATTCGCGTCAATACGCTGAAAATCAGCGTCGGGGCGTTTCTGGATCTCGTCTCCCCCTACGGCTGGCAATTAACGCCAGTGCCGTGGTGTGAAGAGGGTTTCTGGATCGAACGGGATGACGAGGAGAGCCTGCCGCTCGGCAGCACCGCCGAGCACCTGAGCGGGCTGTTTTATATTCAGGAAGCCAGCTCCATGCTGCCGGTTGCTGCGCTGTTTGCCGACGGGAACCAGCCTGAGCGGGTTATGGATGTCGCGGCGGCGCCGGGCTCTAAAACCACGCAGATTGCCGCCCGGATGAACAACCGCGGCGCGATCCTCGCCAACGAATTTTCCGCCAGCCGCGTTAAAGTCCTGCATGCCAATATCAGCCGCTGCGGGATCCACAACGTCGCGTTAACGCACTTCGACGGTCGCGTGTTTGGCGCTGCCCTGCCGGAAGCCTTTGATGCCATCCTGCTCGACGCGCCCTGCTCCGGCGAAGGCGTGGTGCGTAAAGATCCTGATGCGTTAAAAAACTGGTCCGTTGAAAGCAACCTGGAGATCGCCGCCACGCAGCGCGAACTGATCGACAGCGCGTTTCATGCCCTGCGCCCAGGCGGGACGCTGGTTTACTCTACCTGCACGCTGAATCGCGATGAAAACGAGGACGTCTGCCTGTGGCTCAAGCAACGCTATGTGGATGCCGTCGAGTTTCTGCCGCTGGACACCCTCTTCGACTCGGCCAGCCATGCGGCCACGCCTGAAGGCTTCCTGCATGTCTTCCCGCAGATTTACGATTGCGAAGGCTTCTTTGTTGCCCGTCTGCGTAAAACCCGCGCCGTCGATCCCTTGCCTGCCCCTAAGTTTAAGGTCGGCAACTTCCCGTTCGCGCCGGTCAAAGGCCGTGAGGCGGCACAGGCGCAAGCGGCTGCGAGCAAAGTCGGCCTGCACTGGGATGAGAGCCTGCGCCTCTGGATGCGTGACAAAGAGCTGTGGCTGTTCCCGGTCAACATCGAACCGCTGATTGGTAAGGTGCGTTTCTCCCGCCTCGGTATTCGCCTGGCGGAGATCCACAACAAAGGCTATCGCTGGCAGCACGAAGCGGTCATTGCGCTGGCCGGCAGTGAGAACACCTTTGCCCTGACGCATCAGGAAGCGGAAGAGTGGTATCGCGGTCGTGACGTTTACCCGGAAGACGGCCCGTCACAGGATGAAGTCATCGTGACGTATCAGGGCTATCCGCTGGGGCTGGCGAAAAAAGTCGGCTCGCGGCTGAAAAACAGCTATCCGCGCGAACTGGTACGCGATGGCCGCCTGTTTACCGGTAACAACCGCAGCGCCTGAAAAAAAGCGCATTTTTTTACTGGCGATTTCGCTCTCCTTGTCTAGGATCAAAAATGGGTGACTGCACTGGTCATACCAGATTTTGGGCAACAAACCGGAGAGCATTATGACGAAAACCAGCGTACGCATTGGCGCTTTTGAAATCGACGACGCTGAATTGCGCGGCGAATCACAAGGCGAACGAACGTTAAGTATTCCCTGCAAATCCGATCCGGATTTGTGCATGCAGCTGGACGCCTGGGATGCAGATACCAGCGTCCCGGCAATCCTTGATGGGGAACATTCCGTTCTGTACCGTGAGCATTACGACAGTAAAACCGATGCCTGGGTCTTGCGTCTTGCCTGATCCAAAGAGAACCCGCCCGAAGGCGGGTTATTTATTACTGAAGCTGCGCCAGCGTCAGAAAGCCCCCGAATACTGCCCCCGTATCAATGTAGTGCAGATTGTTAAAATCGTAGCGTTTGTCCACAGGCGTATGTCCAAACCAGAAGTGATCCGCGCCGCTAATGCCCTGCCCTTTGCCCACCATAAAGCCCATTAACCGGTCGCGATCCCACAGCACGCGCTGGGCATCCACCGGCTTATGCCAGCCATATTCGGCGGAGGGATAATCCGCATGAGCAATCACGTTGAGACCGTTTTTGCAGGTTATTTCAATAATGTGCGGTAAGTCCCGACACGCGTCGAGTAAACCCTTCGCCTGTTTTTGTTGAGCGTCCTTAAGACCGGTAAACCAGTTACCACCATTTATCGACCAGAGACTAAAATCATTATTTTTAAGCGCATCTAACGCCATTTGCTCGTGATTACCGCGTACCGCATAAAACCAGTTTTCCTGCATCAGCTGTAAACATTTTACGCTGTCAGGCCCGCGGTCGATAATATCCCCCACCGAGATCAGCAGATCCGTATCAGGATTAAAATGTCGTCGTTTCAGCTCATCCATAAGCCACTGATAGCAACCATGAATATCGCTGACAACCCAGACATGACGCCAGTGTTCTCCCTCTATTTTCTGATACATAACGCCTCCTGTAAGAAGTATAGCTGCCACAGAAAATGTCATGAACTGGCGTCGGATTTCGCGAATCCAAACAAACCATAAACCAGCCGGAAATAAAGATCGCTGCGCTATTAATCCCTTATTCCCTGGCCTTTAAAATAGAGCGGAATAAAAAGAGGGATTTTCACGTGTCAAACATACACCTGCAAAACGATGTTTTTTATCCGCATCGCACAAATATTATTTCTGAACTGGTGAGAGGAAAACGCGTTCCCGGCCCAATCTGGCACAAACGTGATTACCGGTTAAAGTTTCTTCTACGCTCGCTTTTATTCTGGTCCTCCACCCATCGCATGCTGGAGGCCCTGTCCGGGCGCGATGATTTCGACAGGCTGCTCACCTCTCAAATTACCTTGCCGAGCAAAACTCACCGCCAGTATCTGATGCGCGGCCTGAACTCAAACGATCGGGCCGATGCTATCATCAGCCACTATCAGTGGATTGATAGTCTGAAAAACATCGCCCTCGCCCACGCGCTGACCAGCCCGCAAGAGGCGCCAGTTGTCCGGTTCGAGGCAAAAAACGGCGAAATCTATACCGTCCACGCCTCGTCCGCAGGTAAGGCCGAACGCGAAGGCGAAAGCACGCTTTGGCTGCACGACAATGACAATACGCTGCTTGCCAGCCTGACGTTCTGTGTCGCACGCAGTAACGGCCGTACGGTGCTGGTGATCGGCGGCCTTCAGGGTCCACGTCGTCATGTTTCACGGGAGGTGATTAAGCAGGCTACCCGTGCCTGCCATGGGCTTTTCCCGAAACGCGTGCTGATGGAGGTGATCTTCCAGCTTGCCTCACGCTCGAACATTAGCGCGATTTTTGCCGTCAGCGATGAAGGCCATGTTTTCCGCGCGCTGCGCTACCGTCTGAGCAAAGGCCGTCATTTTCACGCCAGCTACGACGAGTTCTGGGAAGGCCTGAACGGAAAGAAACTCTCCCCCTTCTGCTGGCAGTTGCCGCTCCAGATGGAGCGTAAAGCACTGGAGGAGATTGCCAGCAAAAAACGCGCCGAATACCGTCGCCGCTTTGCGTTACTTGATGATATTGCGGCTTCCGTACAGGCGCGCATTGATCCCGCAGTCGTCTCAGGCAAAATACAAACAAAAATTTAACAAAACAGCCAAAAAGGACTGGACTTACGCCTGCCGGGTTGTGGTATGTTTGAGGCAGGCGCACAGGAAGTGAACCTTCTGCTGAGACGAAAACCGGATTTTATCGTTTATTTTCATGCGGATAAAAAGAGACCGAATACGATTCCTGTTTCCGCTTCAACCAGTCTTTTTTGAATTTATTCAAACACTTACATATCAGAAACCCGTTTTTAACGGGTTTCAATGCTTACCAATACATCCATTCAAGATCAAACCGTTGCCATCTTTTTCGTGTGGGCGACGAGTGAACTTCGGGATCGCTTCGATTCGAAATCTCCCCAACTTTGCGTAGCTCCTTCCAGTTTCGTAACACGCTGCTTTACGCCTTCCCATACCATCAGCATAATCCCCACCGATCCGATTGTAAGACTTAACTAGCGCGCGCTACTTTTTCTCCCTGCCCTATACTTTCAGTCTGACATCCGACTGGAGGTTTCTATGTGTGGACGTTTTGCACAAGCACAAACCCGTGAAGAATATCTGGCCTACCTTGCCGATGAAGGCGATCGCGACATTGCATATGACCCGGAACCTATTAGCCGGTACAACGTGGCGCCCGGTACCAAAGTGCTGCTGCTGAGCGAACGCGATGAGCAGTTACATCTCGATCCGGTGTTCTGGGGCTACGCGCTCGGGTGGTGGGATAAAGCACCCCTGATAAACGCGCGCGTCGAAACCGCGGCCACCAGCAGAATGTTTAAACCTCTGTGGCAGCATGGCCGGGCGATCTGTTTTGCGGATGGATGGTTCGAATGGAAGAAGGAAGGCGACAAGAAACAACCCTACTTCATTCACCGGGCCGACGGGCATCCAATATTCATGGCGGCGATCGGCAGCACACCTTTTGAACGCGGCGATGAAGCTGAGGGCTTTCTGATCGTGACATCTGCTGCTGACAAAGGTCTGGTGTACATTCACGACCGCAGTCCTCTTGTTTTGTCACCAGAAGCCGCCCGGGAGTGGATGCGTCAGGATGTTGGCGGGAAGGAAGCCGAGGAGATAATTGCCGACGGAACAGTTCCCGCCGACAAGTTTATCTGGCACGCCGTTACGCGTGCCGTGGGGAATGTTAAGAACCAGGGGCAGGAACTAATCGAGGCAGCACAATAAAAAGTTAAAGAAACCAGGCGCGTTCTAAATGAGCGAGAAGTGAACATTTAGATAGGCATCGCCTTGCTATCCGCCCATATTAAAGCCGGATTTTTGAAAATCTCTGTAGACTTCCGGATTGTTGAAGGCCGGGAATTTAGCTTTATGGGCTGCTGATTCAATCGCTTCGCAATAGGCTTTATTACCATTGCTGGTTGATATTTTTAAAGCCGTGCCATCCTGAGCAAATTCAATATGCAACCTGCATTTTTTTCCCTTCCATTTCTGAGGCTCATCAAGTTTGTCATTTATTGCCGCCCTGATTGCCCGAGCTTGCTTACCCCATTCATCCTGATCATCCCAGCGTCCTGAACTGCAATTACCCGTAGCTGTGGTCTTATGGCAGTCAGAAGGATGCAACGGCGCACATCCCGCGACCAGGCTGAACGCAATGGTTGATATAACGATTTTCTGTACTGTATTAGACAATCCCATATCTTGCCCCTAAATCCCTTTAAACCTCAGCAATATTGGCACATTCTTCCTTCATTCTGCCATCTTTTCAACTACTAATTTTTTTGCAATAGCAATTCTTCGTCCCCTTCTGGAATAAAGCGGACCAAGACATCAAGAAAATTTATCGGACTCTAAGCAAATCTGAATATCTCGTGGTATATCGAGGCGACAGCATTTCTCGCTTCATTTGCCACTGCTGCTGTATTCCCTGCCCGGCAAAATAGAGCGTGCCCTTTCCGTCCTTTGCATTCAGGTGATCCAGCACCTCCATTAACTTCTCGCTACCAGCTCGAGGCGCACTATCGTCGAACAGATTGAGCTGGGCCACGCCCTGGCTGAAGAAGTCACCCAGCATGACGCCCGCTTTCTGGTACCGGTGACCGTCCTTCCATATTTTGTCCAGACACTTTACCGCGGCGTTGATGATGTCTCTGCTGTCCTGAGTTGGCGTGAGCAGTCTTATCGATGCGCTGTTTCCGTAATACGGCTCATTAAGGGCAAAAGGTGATGTCTTGACAAAAGCGGAGATAAAACGGCAGTACTGATGCTCACCACGTAGCTTCTCAGCACCACGGGCCGCATAGCTGCAAATAGCCTGCCTCATCTGCTCATAGTCTGTAATGCGTTCGCCAAACGATCGGCTGCATACAATTTCCTGCTTTACCGGCGCGAACTCCTCCAGATCCAGACATGGCTCGCCGCGCAGCTCTCGGACCGTTCGCTCGAGTACTACGTTAAAGTGTTTACGGATAATCCACGTGCTCTGCTCTGAAAGGTCCAGTGCGGTTTTGATGCCCATAGCGTTCAGCTTCTTGCTGATGCGCCGGCCAACGCCCCAGACATCCTCTACCGGCATCAGTGCCATTAACCTGCGCTGCCGGTCGACGTTTGAGAGATCGACCACGCCTCCCGTCTGCCGCTGCCATTTTTTCGCAGCATGGTTAGCCAGCTTAGCCAGCGTCTTGGTCTGCGCTATGCCGACGCCGACTGTAAGATGCGTCCGCTGTAAAATAGTCGCGCGGATCTCTTTCCCAAATTCAGTCAGGTCCCGGCAGTTTCTTACGCCAGTCAGATCGCAGAATGCTTCGTCTATGCTGTAAATTTCCACGCGCGGGCTCATTTCTTCCAGCGTGGTCATTACCCGGCTGGACATGTCTGCGTACAGCTCGTAGTTGCTGCTGAAGCAAACAACCCCAGCTCGCCGAAACAACTCCTTCTGCTTGAAGAACGGCTCACCCATCGCTATCCCGGCTGCCTTTGCCTCGGCGCTACGTGCTATTACGCACCCGTCATTATTCGACAGAACGACAACCGGCCGCCCGCGCAGATCGGGTCTGAACACCGTCTCGCAGCTGGCATAAAATGAGTTCACATCAACCAGGGCAAACATCACATCACCGGATTGTCGTCGTCATCCCTCGCATGATTGATGAAGAACGTCACCCTACCCAGCACTTCCACTTCTTCAAGCGCTGATCCCTCAATCGCTTCACCATCATCCGTAATTAGCGCCTTGCCCATCAGTTTTGCAAACTGCGTGTGGCCGTCGCACAAAATTAACAATACATCTCCTGGCCTTTTTTTCGTGGCTGGCTCAATGACTGCAAACCCAACATCTGTTTCAAGCACCCTGCTTTCGGCCCCTATGTTGCACAGAACGGATGGAGAAAGTTGGCGTTCGACGTAATCGGTAGCAGGTGATGCAAATCCCATCAGAGGACCCTCCCCATGTTTCTCAGGATCCAGTACCGGTTATCACTACCGTCTGTCGTCTTGTCAGCGAAGCCTGGCTGATTGCGCTCTATCCATGCATTGGCGTCGGCTCGGGTGAAGTGCCAGTTAAAACCACGCAACTTTTCTATAAAGCTGTCTGTTCTCAGGTAGCGGTAGCCCTTTGGGTTAAGCTCTATGGTCGCAATAAAGGCGGCCTGAATATCTGAAATTCGGGGCATAATCTGCACTCCCTTCACTGCTGTTTTTATATACAGTAGTTTCAAATGGAATGCAGATCAATTTGGGTTCGCCTATTAATTTTTAAGGCTGAATGTCTTCAGGCTGCTCTGTCAGTTCAAGAGAAGCTTCGGTAGCTCTTGTTTTCCAGATGCTATCCTCTGGCATATCGAGGCGAACGTCGATCCAGCTGTTGGCCGGAACATCCATAGGAGCCCCTTTTGTTTTGACGATCTCCCCTTCATCGCTCAGCATGTATTTCCGCTTAAAAAGCCGAATCGTCAGCCCACCGCTTTCTGTTTGCTCAGCTTCAACTACACCCAGTTCTCCCATTCCACCTGGGTCCATTGGCGGGAGCAATTGCCAACCTTCTGATGCCAGGCCTGCCGAGCCGATAAGAACATACACCCCAACATCCAGCCGCGAGATTTTGATCCCTTCAGCCTCGGCGTTCGCCGTACCGCAGCCACACCAGGCAAAACCAGCCTCGTCGATGTCTGCACGTTGACACTCTTCCTGACTTTTCACTATACGGGCAACTGGAGACGCTGCTTTGAGCGTGCCATCGCTGGCCTTTGTAGTATTACCCGTGGTGTAAAATTCATAATATGGGTAATAGGTAGAGTTCACCTTTGTTGATACAAAAATCCTGGGAACAGGTAGCTCATAGGAAGTGGCAATTCTTGTGAATGCATTAGCGCCGTAAACCTGATAATTGAGAATAACGCCTGAGTTATTTAAAGGATTTCCACTTGCACCAGCTATTGCTCTGTAAAATCCGCATGCCTGTTCATTTCCAGTCGGCAATGCTGCGCCGCCTAACCCAAAATCTCCTTCGGATAACATTTTTCCAGACGAGCTATACGCATCTCTGGTAGCACTACTTCCCAAAGCGAGGTTTGTGCGAGCGTCTTCCTTTGTTTTTGCACCGGTTCCGCCCTGGGAAACGCTGAGCGCTGTGGTCAGCCCGGAAAGACTGGTTATGTCGCTGTTTGCCCCTTTCTTCGCCAGTGATTTCTGGCCCGGTACGGTGACGGCAGTGCCGTTGATAGTGATGGTGACATCAGATGTCCCGTTCATTACATCAGCGAACCCGCTCATGTAGCGCTGGTACATCGTGAAGGTTTCAGCGATATCCTGCGCCAGCCCATCCACGCTCAGACTGTCACTCAGAAGAATGGCATATTTTGTTCCAGCAGGGATTGCAGGGTTAGCAGCTGGCGTAACGGTGAGAGAGGTTGCGCTTCCAATCGCGGTGATCTGGAAAACCTGCGCTGGGCTGGTCATTGCAATAACGGTACAGCCGTTACGAATAAGAGAACCAGCAGCAGTGAAGTTTGTGCCGGTACCTGTAAGGGTGTTTCCGCTGATGGCGATAGTGCCAGTGGTATAAATCATGTTTTCTCCAGGCAATAAAAAAATCCCGCCGGAGCGAGGTTGATTAAAAAGATAGTTTATTCAGACGTACATATCGGGTAGAACGGGAAGGTTCAGTGGCGTTACCGTGTCATTACCAAAAATTGCATACCGCTCGCGCCCAAGATATTTCCCACCCTGAACTGAAGCACTGCCGTTCTGTATTTTTATTCCAAACATTCGATACACATACATGCCATTTACTTCATGGGCCATCAGCCCGAATCTGCCCAGCGGAACATAACCTTTGCCGATGCTCACGGCATTTTTCGAAGGCGTCCAGAGCTGATTGAGGTAGACGAAGGGACGCCTGGTTGTTGAAAACGTGCAGGCTCCGGCTGCATTGAAGATGTTTAGCCCCGTGCCAGGCTGCGGCGCCACGCCACTGGCGAAGATGACAATATCTATCGTGCCGGTCGTCGGAGCATCATCGTTGGTGGATGGAGGGCTGAAGAACCTGACCGTGTTGCCATCGAAATCGACTGTATTACCGCTATTGCAGCGCCCAAAGACGATATATTTGGACTTGTCGTATCCCGCTATTGTGGGAACTGCCCAGCCGCCAGTGGGGACATTGACGGTCCCCTTCCAGATACACTGCCCTGACTGCGTGGCATTGGTAATCGCCAGGAAGTCAGTACTGTCATCAATAAGCAGGCCTTCTCCTTTACGCTGGCCAGGAGGAAATATCTGCCAGATGCTTCCGGGGAACGTGTACGTACTCTCACGCTCACTGATGCTTACGTCCTTCATCGTGGAGTTCTGCGTCACACGGCCACCGGATATGGTGACCGAGTTCATTTTATGAAGCAGCCCTGAATCAAGATAAGCCGTCGCGTGCGGGATAAACAGCACCTGCGCCCCGGAAACATAACCGGCAACATCAGCGTACTTGGCTTTCTGGTAGCCACTGTCAAAGTTGGCCCCAAACGACGGGCACCGAAGACCCGCCGTTATCTCCATCCGCTTTCCGCCATCATTCAGATCAATTAGTAGTCCTCTTGGCATGTTATGTCCATTCTCCAAGTACGATACGGCCGCCTCCGGTCAGGTTGATAGTTACACCATTACTGTCTATCACCGTCGCCTTGTTCGGCCCACTGAATCCAAAGTTACCCGTTGTGGCGTAAATCGAGCCGCGAACGGTCACGTTGTTAAACGTCGCGTAGCCAGATTTGTTGATGTGCCAGCCAACGTTCCCGGTGCCGTCCCAGGTTGAAGATTGAATGTAGTTACCTATTTTGGCATTGCTGATGGTACCGTCCTGGATGAACGTATCCCGGATGAAGGTCTGTCCGTTCTGGATAACGAACGGCAACGATACCGCCCCACCAGCCTGCGCCATTACCGCGAAACGGTCAGCCACAAACAGCACCTGTGATTGCATGCCAGATGGAGTATTCTCAACACCGATCCCCATTCCGGCGGCATACTGCTTTCCATTCGCGTCTACGGCAACCTTGATGCTGTACATCGCCTTCAGGTCGCCGTTGACGTTCGCAATGGCCTGCGCGTTGGTGGTGATCGCTGAAGTGTGCCCGTTGATGGTCGCCGTGATGCCGTTTATCTGCGTGGCGGTGGCCTGCTGGTAATCGGAGAACGTCTGATTCAGGCTGTTGATGGATGCCTTGTTGCCGTTCACGTCAGTCTGCAAACTTAGCAGCGAACGTGCTGTTGCCTCCCTGTCGCTTGCCATGACGTTATCAATACGATCGATGCCGGCCTTGCTGTCACCGTACTGCGCACTGAGTCTCACCCGCTGATCAACCTGCGCCAGCGTACTCGTTATTAGCGCGATAGCGTTATTCTGGATGCCGCCGCTGGCAGTATCGGTTCTTGCTCCCAGCTCCTCCAGGCGGGATGCCATTGATGAAGTCGTGTCTGTGACAACCTGTCGCAACGTGGTGATATCAGCAGTGTTTTGTGAGCTGGATTGTTCAGCTGCATCTGCCTTACCTGATGCAGCGTCAGCTTTACTCGAAGCCGAATCAGCTTTATCAGAAATGACCTGAGTACTCGCAGTGAGCTGATCAACAGCAGTAGCCCTTGCCTGAGCTTCATCTGACAGAGCCTGCCTTACCTCGGTAACTCCCGCCTCGTTCTGCGCAGTTTTTGCCTCAAGACGGGTAACATCCGTTACGCGCGCCTCCGTTTCAGTAGCGATCACCTCCCGGAGCTGTTCGAATGTCGCAGAGTTAGCGCCCTGTTGGGCTGTCTGGCGCACGACAACATCGGCAATAGCCAGCGCGTTTCCGATGATTGCTTCAGCGGTCTGCTTGTTCGAGCCAACCGCAGCAGCAAGGCCGTCTGCGTTCTCTTTGATTGCATCAGCCAGTTCTGCCAGTTTTCCGCTGCTGTCCACCGCGTTCTCGATCAAGTCTTTGAACGTATCGGAGCCTTTCATGTCCTCCAGGATTGCATCGGTGATATCGGATACATCGATGCTGGCCTGCCCGCGCACCCAGTCGGTCCATCCACTCTGATTCCCGATCCTGTCGACAAGCCGCGCCTGGTACCAGAATTCCTGCCCCGCCTTCAGCCCCATCTGCTGATAAAGTTTCTGCGGATACGGTACAGATGCCAAAAGCATCGGATTCGAACCGTCAGCGGCAATGCTGTATTGCAGTTCAGTACTCAGGGTGTCGCCAGTATTAGCCGGGAATCCCCAGGTGACGTTGATTCCGAATACGACGTCTTCGGAGGCCTTAAGCCCGACAGGTTTGGGTACCTCACCCGCGCGTCCCTTCAGGTGTGTAAGCGTGGAAGTTGCCCAGAGACTCGATGCACCGCCGGAGTTGATCGCGCGTACACGGACCAGATAATCACCCTCGAAGATGCCAGGCACTTCGATATTGCGAAGACCGGTCTCCGGTACGTTAACCCACTCATTGTCGCCGCGCTTCCACTGCACCCGATAGGCTATGACATCCGCCTGTGGTTTGCCGTTCTTGTCGACCGGCGCATCCCAGGATGCCGTCAGGGTAGCCACTCGCTGCCCCTGGCGCACTGCGTCATATCTCGCTACCACGATATTGGTCGGCTGGTTGACGAGGCCGGTTGGTATCAGACTAATTGGCGGCGTGTCCAGGCGGGCATTGTTATCGACCGCATCATATTTTGATGCATTATATTCGGCCCCGGTGATTGTGAAGGTGTTTTCTTCATCATCAAATCTCAGGTTCGTAACGCGGAAGTATTGCAGGCGCAACTGCCCGGCATCGATGACGAATACAGCGTTGGGTAACGGCTCTGCCGTGAAAGGCGTGGCAACCACCAGCTGCGTGCCGTTTACGGCCTGGATCACCCTGCTTTCAACGGTACCGCCCCGTGTGCGGATCATCAGTGTGTCACCCGCAACGGCACTGGTTCCCCGATCGGTTGTCACAGCCTTCAACCCGGCGTTATATCCGGTTATACGCCCGCCATAAACACGCCCTGAAAGGCGTTCGTCGGCAAATGCAAACACGGTACCCGGCACGTAGACATAGCCATCAAGCCCGGTCTGTAGCGTGATAATCCGGTCGAGTGAGTTGGAGTACACAGCCCACCCGCCACGGCGCTGTGCTTCGCTCTCGCGCGTACAGCCGATCGCGGTGATCTGCGTCTGCTTAAACTTGAACTGCTTAACCAGGTCCGGGAACATCACCGCTGTTGTGCGGTCCTGATAGTGATTGTCAGGGTCGCTGAAGTTAATTAGCGCGCTGGAGAAGCGGGTCTTTTCACTGCCGCTCGAGTAAACCGGTTTGCCCACCACCGAAGCGCGGGTAAGGATTTGCAGCTTCGACGTATCCGCCGGCATGTCCGAGACAACATTGAACATATTGTTGCCCCAGAACGTCATGCCATTGAACCCTGCGGCGATGTCTTTGATTACCTGCCACGCATCAGCCTGCGACTGGATGTAGACATCAAACATGAAGCGCGGCTCGGTACCGTCGCCACCCTTCCCGTCAGGTACTTTCTGATCGCAACGCTGGGCAATACGGTAAAGCTCCCACTTATCCAGCATCTGCGCCGTGACGCGTCGGCCAAGTCCGAAACGCGGCTCAGTGAGCACATCGAACCAGATCCATGCTGGGTTATTCGTCCAGCCCCACTTAAACGTCCCGTCCCATGTGCCGCTATAGGTTCGGGCTATCGGATCGTAATTCGAAGGGATGCGGATAATGCGCCCCTTAGGTTTACAGGAAACCTTTGGGATATTGTTGAACGATTTGGCGTTGAACGACACATACAGCAGCGCCGTGTGGGGATAACGCAGGCGCGCATCAATCACCTCATTGATCGCCTGTACCTGCGTTTTGTTCTGCAACATCTGGCTGGTGCTGTCGTCGGTGTCGCGGACCACGCGAATCTGCCAGCCCGTACTGGCTTTCGGAAGATTAATGCGATGGGTGAGTTCATAGAGCGAACTGAGTTTCTCTGTCACGGTCCTTGTCATGACCGTAGAGAACGCACCACCATCTACAGCAAGATCGATATGGTATTTTACGGTAGTGCCGACAATATCCCCGTCGTTTTCCTGTTGCTGCAAACCCGGGATACCAATGCGAACGAGCACAGCGTCAATCTGGGTGTTACTCAGCGCGCGCGTCCAGGGCGTGGCTTTTGTCAGAGATACGCCAACCGTAGTTTCGTTCTCCACTGCGGGAAAACCCGGAATCGGCGTCTGGGTCTGTGTTCCCGGACGAAATTCCCAGGAAACATTTTCAAAGTTCATCGTTCCGTCGGCGTTTCCCAGGGGCGTACCGTCCAGGAAAATGCTGGTCGCATCCAGACCACCAGCAAACTCACCTTCCCCGAGCGCCAGCAGCATGCGGCAGCGCGCCATTGACTGCGCAGAATCAGGTTGTTCTACAGGTGTGTGCTGCTTCTGGCTGCCACCCTTTGCACCAGTGATCGCTTCCATATTACATCCATAAAAAAAGCACCCGACTGGGTGCTTGATAATCAGAAAGGAGTTTTCAGATGTCTTCAGCGACTATGCCTGCACTGATGATGGCGCCGCCGATCTCTCGCTCACCATAAAGAAGCGCGACCGGGTTTCCCATCGCAAGGGTATTCACTGAACCACCGAAGGCATAAGAGGGTTTATTGTCAGGATCGTCTCGCCCCTGTAACCCTTTGGGCTGGGGAGAAAGCATCTGGTAGATGCCGCCGGCCATCATACCGATGCCAGCAGAAATCATGGCTCCGCCTACTGGTGTAGCCCAGCTGTACGAAAGGCCTGTCACCACGATACCCGCGACGACCATTACAGCGCCAAGGATCGTCTGGAATAATCCTGCTTTTTTTGCCCCCTCCATTACAGGAGCAATACGAATATCGCTGTCACCACCCAGCTCCTTGAAATCCTGTTCTCCGATGTTGCGTTTGCCACGAAACACCGCGAAGGTCATGCCGTTTTTTTTGGCATTCATCAGAAAGCTTTCCAGTCCGTCGAAGTTGATACACAGAGCTTTGACAGCTTCGGCAGATGTCTGCACTGCCAGCCGGTGAACGCGCCCAAACCGGGCGCCCAGTGCGCCATACAATCGAATCGTGGTTAAACGCGCCATGGCTTTATCTCCTGCGGCAAGTTTTTGTGACGAACGCAGATCATCGTGCGGTCTTTGAAATAGCCTCTGGAATATGGGGTAATGCATGAAGGCTGGCCGTAAAGATGGTGGAGTAGTTCACCTTCTTCAGTGATGATGCCCGCATGGTTCCACTTATCGGAATCAACCTGCATGATAACCATACAGCCTGGTGCCGGATCGCACTCGACGAACCCTTCCCGCTCCCAGTTTTCGAAATAGAGGTTGTCCGGGTACTGGCTTTCCCACCATGGGTAATCGACGCGAAAATCGTTCAGCGTGACGCCCTGGATGGCATGCCAGTCCATAATCAGACCCCAACAGTCAT
The DNA here is from genome assembly GCF_049238425.1 of Enterobacter cloacae complex sp. IR5401. Taxonomy (NCBI): domain Bacteria; kingdom Pseudomonadati; phylum Pseudomonadota; class Gammaproteobacteria; order Enterobacterales; family Enterobacteriaceae; genus Enterobacter; species Enterobacter cloacae complex sp. IR5401. The sequence continues at coordinate 273,280 of NZ_JBMKHN010000007.1, forward strand.
TCGAGCCCAGGATAAACGGACGCCCAATAAGCGGCACCGCCTCCGGCATTATCTCGGCGTATTCATCGCTGTCAGGTGAGTAAATACCCCAGATCACGCCGGAGTTGTTGCACTGCTGGCGGTCCAGATCGGACGGAATAGGCCGGGCACCGTCGCCCGGGTGGGAGTGGATGACGCGAATAATCGTCCCGATATCTTCGGCGTTAGCCCAGTGCTCGCCGTCGATGCGAAAATGCTCTGTCGGAATTTCGTGCGTATTCGGCACAGGAATGTAGCGCTGGCGACGGCCAGACTGAATAACGAGGCCACAGCACTCACGCGGGGATTCCTCCAGTGCATGCGCCCGGATAGCTGCCATTATGGTTTTATTCATTGGTACGTCCGGTTATCGGATAAAGAGAACGGTTGCCGGGAAGCCACCAAAATCGAGGATTGCCGCGTCAGGGTCTGCCAGGCCAGCGCCAAATCGTTTACGGCAGTCACTGAGGCAGCCGCCGCACACATCCAGCGCCGGGTCAGCGACAGGATTACCCTTCGCATCAAAATACGCCGTGCCGTTGTAGGTGCAGCCGTCGCCGCTACGGTATTGCCCGCGCAGCGCCCACTCGCAGAGAGAGGTGATTTGCCGTGCAGGAATGACCAGATTTTGCAAATCGGCCGGGCTGCTGAGTGACCAGGTAACTACCTCGTCGTCTTCGGAGGTTTTGGTGTCAAGCCAGAAGGTTTGAATCGTGAACATTGACGAATCAGCTGTAGGATTTACACCGCCAGGGTAATTTACGGCATCGAGATAGACCGCATAGGTATCGATAATGCTCACTTTGGCGTTAACCATGTCCTTAAATTGCAGGCACAGCGCAGTGATATGGCCGTCAAGGTTTGAGACGCTTAGGGTGGGCTCCGCCGCCTGGTCTGTTGAAAGCTCCAGGCCTGAAACCTGAAACGGCCAAAAATCGTAGGTATTGCCACCGAAGACGATTGGCTTGGGTCCGAGCTTTTGTTCATCTCCATTGGCAACATCGATCTCTTCGGGGGTATGGGGGAAAGGTGCGTAGTGGAATCGGTGGATCCCGCCACTGAACTCTGAGGCGTCAACTTCAACCAGGCGGACCCTGCCACCCGGAGCCAGCATCGCCGCCTGATCGACTAATGCCATTATGCGTACACTCCGTAAGCCCGTTTGATGGTGAACGTCAACTCAGCATATTTGCTGCTGATCTGCGTTTTACGAACCGAATCGGCTACGACGCGGTAAAGCCCCTTTTCTTCACCTGGCGGCGTAATGATGAAAGCCTTCACGGTATGAGCAAGGAGGAAATCACGAATCCTGTCCACTTCCGATTCTGCGCCTGTGTGCTTCATAGGGATCTGAATAGCCGTGCTGTTAATACCGTTATCAGCAACCTGCTCATAGCCATCACCGAACTGCGCTGCGCGTACCGCCTGGCTATATTCAATCGCGCCAGCACCGAGCTGAGAGCGCCAGCTATATGTTTCAGCTGCCATATATACTCCATAAAAAAAGCCCCGCATTTGCGAGGCTTAATCTGGTTGAAAGTATGGGAGGGAAGGTTATCAGACCATTTTGATTTAACTACCATTCATTTCTACGAGCCGGTAATCAGTCTTCCCATCCTTGTCTTCAATACATTCGGCCCTGAATTTCTGTTCAAGACCAAATTTATTTTTGGCGCTAAACTCCTGCGTGACGTAAAACTTACCGTCGTCACCGAGCCATCTGTTCGAGCCAAACACCGACATATCCAGAGTGCTTTTGTTAATGACTGACATCCTTACGTATGATTCACAGGCATCGCGAAGCTCATCCAGTTTTTTATCCGTAAGTTCCTTGGCTTCTTTTTGCTTCTTTTCTTGCTCAGTTGGTTTATTAACCAACGCAGCGACAATAATCACAACAACAAGAAGAAGTAACATACCTATTGTCTTTAAGGTTTTTCTTAGCATCTTTTTAAGCATTATCATATCCTTTGCGGTGTGTTGTATAGGTCGCAGCAGCCTTACAAAAAACAAATTGGCGACTATACCCAAATTAGTATGCCAGCACTCTTAAATGAGTTAGCAAGCAGCCCTATAAAACATCAACCCAAAACCCTTTTTCAACCTTGCGAATAATAATTCCGCAATCCTTCGCCATAGCATCAAGAACATCAGAAATTAACTCCATTTCTCTGACTGACTCCCACTTTCCGTAGTTATCAAAAATTTTCCGACAGACTTCATTTAGGCTTTCAATATATGGATGCAACCAGATGATTTCATTTCCTTTCAGCGCTTCATTATTAGCATAATTAATCCCTTTGGCCTCACAATCCCCCAAGAAATAGGCTGCAAATTTTAGCGACGTTGAAATTAAATCATAAACCTCTTTCAAAACCTTATCTACATTATGATGAAACCTATATTCAAATTTTGCGTTGAAAATATTAGTGCGTAATTTTTCAGCGCAACCAATGAACGTTTCTTCATATAGCTTGTTATTATCAAAACCAATTGTGCCGGTAATCCTTGTAGCACAATACTCTTCAATGACTGACAACCAACATTCACCACGAAGATTTTCATGGATATCAGAATATCTATGATTTAGGGCTCTACCAGGAAATGACCTATCTAGCGCGCCACAATTGGAGACATGACCGCACTCATGAGCAATGATGGCAAGGGCTTGCTGAAATGCATCACCACGAAGGTCATTGTCAAGAATGCCCTCGATAAAAGCCGCATTAAGAACAATATGACTTTTTACCGTTCCGTTGCGCAAAACCATTGGCGTCATTGCAACACCAACAACTTCCCCCGATGAAGGTTGCAACTTAGTATCGGTTTCAATGCCGCGATCCAAGGAAAGAAGAGCATTTTCGTAAAAATAGCTTATGGTGACACCATCAAGATAGCTAAGATCAATGAACTTAGATAATGCTCTTATAATTTCCCCAACATTATCCCCAACCTTTCTTGCATCTTCCTCCTTGTTATAACCAGAAATGCTTAGGTTAAATGGACCAAGCTCTTCCCACCCATTGCGTTCCATGACAACCTCCATAAATATATGACTTTGAATCGCCACGCGTTTAACAGACACCTCAGAGTCATTTAAGATGACTTAAAGAGAGGTGCCCATGAGCGGTAAGCGTTATCCTGAAGAGTTTAAAACTGAAGCA